>DATEHD010000025.1:0-4303 GCA_035279765.1 Candidatus Krumholzibacteriia bacterium
GGCGATCACGTCGGCAAGACGGCCGCCTTCCTTGATGTTGTTGACGATGATCTTGAGCTCGTCGGCGAGCGTCTCCGAATCGTCCACCATGCGCGTGAACGAGCGGATGACGTTCTGCATGTATGCCTTGTGCAGGTCGGAATCGCGCTCGATCTCCTCCAGCACGCTCACGCGGCCCTTCAGGTACGGCACCACCTGCGTCACATCCGTGACGCGAATGCGCGCGATGCCCTGCGCCAGGAGCCGCATCTCGCCGTTGGGAAAACGGATCATCTTCTGGATGTGGATCGCCGTCCCCACGTTATAGATGTCCTCGGGGCCGGGCTGCTCGGTCTCCTGGTTCTTCTGCGTGAAGGCGCCGATGATCTTGTGCTCGGCCAGCGCTTCATCCGCCAGTCGCAGCAGGTTGGGATCGCGCAGGATGAGCGGAACCATCATGAGCGGAAATACCACCGCGTCATTGATGGGCAGAATGGCCAGCTCGCCGGGAATGCTGCTGGTGTGTACGCCGGGCTCTTCGAACTCGACGTTGGACTTCGATTTCACCAATTGGCTCCTTTAATCACACCCGGTGCCGTTGCGGGGTTCTCCGCGGAGTACACGGCACGCGGACAATCATGGTGTTGCGCGGCTGACGCCGCGCCGTCCTTACTTCACATCGATCCGGCGCCGCGACGGTGTGTCGCCTTTTTTCTTGAGCCGGATCTCGAGCAGTCCGTTGGCGTAGCGTTGGGAAAGGCTGGCGGGCTCGATGGGAACCGGGATCCCGATCAGGCGCTGGAAAGGCCCCACCTGGATCTCGAGGGCGTGAAACTGCTTGCGTCCCTGCGCGACGTTGTCTTTGCGCACGCCGCTGATGCGCAGAATGGCACCGTCGGTGAATACGGCGATGTCCTTGGGATCCATCCCCGCAATGTCCATGACGACCACGAATTCGCCGTCGGTCTCGAAGACATTCATCGGCGGTTCCCAGCCGAAGCTGGTCTTCATTTTGATCTTGTGCTTCGCCGGGGTGTGCTCCGACATCAGCATCTCGAGGAGCTCGCGAATGTTGTCGAACTCGTTCAGATGCTGCCCGACGGGGATATCAATGCGGGTCTTCATCAGCATGGGACACAACTCCTCACGCGCGGTTCGGGCTAAGCGGCCAAAAGCTGCGCATTTACGGGCGCAGTGCCTGAACTCTAAGCGTCGCCATGCGGCACTGTCAAGGAAAGCCCCGAACGTCCCAAAGGCCGAAACCCGGCCTGGAACCCACTCCAATCCGCCGGATTGGTGTGGCGAGAGGGCGCGCATCCGCACGTACCGGCAACACCCGTGCGCGATTGAAATAATGGATGGCCTCGTACTACCATCCGGGGCATGTCGTTTCTCGCACGCGCCCTGTGCATGGTTCCGTTGCTGTCGGCACTCTCGTGCTCCGGAGGTCCGCAAAAAGGAACCTCCAGCGCAGGACCGGTGGCGGCGGACACGCGGCCCCTTCGCCTTCCCACCGGTGTGCATCTCGACCCCGCCGGTCGCTCCATGGCGGTCGGCAACATGCCACTGGGGATGATCGCGTCCAAGGATGAGCGCTATCTCGTGGTGAGTCTCTCGGGCTGGCGCGAGCAGGGTATCGAAATTGTCGAGCGCGCTTCCGGTCGCGTCACCCAGCGCTTTCCCCAGCGCGGTGCGTTTCTCGGGCTCACGTGGAGCTCGGACGGCCGCGCACTGTACGCGTCCGGCGGTTCGGCCGACGTAGTTTACGTCTATTCCTTCAGCGCGGGACGAGCCGCGCTCGCCGATAGCATTGCACTCAATGCTCCCGGCATCAAAACGGCGCGCTATCCCGCAGGCATTGCCCTCGCGCGCAGCGGCAAACAGCTCTACGTCGCGGAGAATCTCGACGACTCGCTCGCGATCATTGACCTCGCGACGCGCCGCGTCGTGCAGCGCATCGGCGCGGGCCCGTATCCGTACGATGTCGCCGTCGCGCCGGCGCGCGTCTATGTCTCGGCATGGGGCGCGGATTTTGTCTCTGCGTTCGATGTTTCAAAAAATGATGCGCTGGTGGCGCGCCATCCGATCGATGCCGGACGGCACCCGTCAGCGCTCACGTTGTCGAAGAGCGGCGAACGACTGTACGCCGTATCCGCGAGCACCGATCGTGTGGCCGTGATCGATACCGGCGAGGGCCGTGTGCTGAGCTGGCTCCAGGACGGGCCGCCGGGCAACGTGGGCGAAGGTTCCACACCCAACGCGCTCGCGCTTTCCGACGATGGACGGCGCCTGTTCGTGGCCGAGGCGGATGCCAACGCGGTGGCGGTGTTCGAGCTCTCGGCGGAGTCCGTGGGCGATTCCACCATTGCCGCCGCCGACCGGTTGAGGGGCCGCATTCCCGTCGAATGGTATCCGTGCGGCATCGTGGTCTCGGGCGACTCGCTGTGCGTGGTGAATGGAAAAGGACGCGGGACCGGTCCCAATCCGAACGGACTACGCCCCACCATGCGACTGAAGGAAGCTGACCCGCACACCTACACGCTCGGGCAGTTGAACGGAACCGTATGCGTGGTTCCGGCGCCGCGTGAGTCCGGTGCGCTATCCGCTCTCGCGCAGCGCGTGTCGCATGCCGACAACTGGGACATGGTTGCGCCCCCGAAGCAGCGGCACTATCCACCCTTCGAGCACGTGGTCTACATCATCAAGGAGAACCGCACCTACGACCAGGTGCTGGGAGATCTCAAGCAGGCCGACGGCGACACGTCGCTGGTCTTTTTCGGACGTCCGATAAGTCCCAACCATCATGCGCTAGCTGAACGCTTCGGGATTTTCGACCGCTTCTTCGTTAACTCGGAAGTAAGCAATCAAGGCCATCCCTGGTCGACGGCCGCCTACGTCACCGATTTCCTGGAGAAGACCACGCCGGATCTGTACCGCGGTCCCCGGCAAGAACACGACGACCCCGGCGACGCCGATGATCCGGCCGCAGGCTACCTATGGGATGCCGCCATCAAGAAGGGTCTCACACTGCGCAATTACGGCGAATACACTGTGCCCACCGCCGCCGACGGCGCGGGCCGGTTGCGCGCCCGCGCGCTATTGCCATCGCTGGCTCCGTACACGAATCCGGCCTATCCCCCGGGTGTCCTCAGCATCACCGACCAGCGCCGCGCCGACGTATGGATCGACGAGCTACACCAGTTCGAGAAGACGGGAAGCATGCCCGCGCTGGAAATCATTCACCTTCCCAGGGACCATACCGCGGGTCTTGCGCCCGGTGGCCCGACGCCCGCCGCCTCGGTGGCCGACAACGACCTGGCGCTCGGCCGCATGGTGGAGGCGCTATCGCACTCGCCCTTCTGGAAGAGCACGGTCATGTTCGTGGTGGAGGATGACGCGCAGGCCGGCTCGGATCATGTGGACTCGCACCGCTCGGTGGCACTGGTGGTCTCCGCCTGGAATCGCGCGGGCGTCTATCACCGCTTCTTCAACACCACCGATGTGCTCGCCACCATGGAGGAGATTCTAGGACTGGAGCCCATGTCACAGTTCGACCGCTTCAGCCGGCCGCTGCGCGAGATCTGGGCGGACCATGCCGACATGCAGCCTTACAGAGCAATCACGCCGGTCCAGCCACTCACGGCTGTGAATGTCGCCGACACGCGCGATGCCCGCGCATCCGCAGAAATGGATTTCAGCCAGGTGGATCGCATCGATGACGATGAGCTAAACCACATTCTCTGGCGCGCCATGAAAGGCGCACGTCCCTACCCCGCTCCCACCCGGATGTCCCTTCAGGAGCTCGCCCGGTCCCATTAGACTGAAAACCAGGAACGACGATTCTCACTCTGCGCGGTAACGCTGCTCTCCGCCGTCGCGGTTTCATTCGGCGCGGTGGTGATCGTCCGGGCACAGGAGCTCAAGCACGGGCGCGCTCCGCGCGGCCGGGAGGCCGGACGGAGCGCGTGACCCGCGCTGCACGGCACGCCGCGCTGTTAGCGCGTCGGTGCACCGCCGTGCTGGTTCTCGCTCGCCCACGACGGAAGTGACACGGCGCTCGCGCGCTGCGTCTCCGTGTCGAGCGAGAATCCGTTGGTGTTGCTGCGCGCCGTGTCCCAGTCCACCAGCGCGTTGTTGCGGAAGTCGTATTCGTACGCGACCCAGTCCATGCTGAGATCGTCCATCATGACGTAGACCCACCGTTCGTGACCGGCGCTCGTCACCAGGCGGCGGTCCGGAACTCCCCACGAAGCCAGCACTTCGTAGAGCGTCATGCCCTTGACGATCTCGCCGCGGCGCACGTACTCGTTGTTGGGACCATCCG
>DATEHD010000026.1:0-8154 GCA_035279765.1 Candidatus Krumholzibacteriia bacterium
CAAGGGCGGCCTCGCAAGGGGCCGCCCTTTTCCGTCCATACATCCGTCGAAACATCCCCCGGCGGAATGCCGTACAATCCGGCAAGCATCGCTACATTCGACGGAGGTCCCCCGTGTTAAGTACTCGTAGCCTTACCAAGATCTATCCCGGTCCGGTTACCGCACTGAACGGCGTCGACCTCGACGTGGCGCCGGGCATGTTCGGGCTGCTCGGACCCAACGGCGCGGGCAAGTCAACGTTCATGAAGATTCTCGCGGGGTTGCTCGAGCCCACGTCGGGAACCGTGACGCTCGACGGCGCCGACACACTTGCGGATCCGCGCTCGCTGTGGCCGAAGCTCGGTTATCTCCCGCAGGAATTCGGTTTCTATCCGCATCTCTCCGGCGAAGCGATGTTGAGCCACCTGCTCACTCTCAAAGGTGTTGATGCACCCGGTGGCCGCAAGCAGTTGGTGGCGCAGCTTCTCGAGCGCGTGAATCTCACCTTCGCAGCCAGGCGTCCGGTGAAGGGTTATTCCGGCGGCATGCGCCAGCGTCTCGGCATTGCGCAGGCCATCGCCGGCAATCCGCGGCTCATCATTGTCGATGAACCGACGGCGGGCCTCGATCCGGAAGAGCGCCTGCGCTTCTACCAGCTGCTCTCCGAACTGGCGGCCGATCGCATCGTGCTGCTCTCGACGCACATCGTGGAAGACGTGGCGGTCCTGTGTCCGCGCTTTGCGGTCATCCGCGAAGGCCGTCTGCTGGCACTCACCACACCTTCGGAAGCGCGCGCGGCGATCGCGGGCCACATCTTTGAAGGCACCGTGGACATTGCCGATCTCCCGCGGCTGCGCGCGGAGCGCACGGTGACGCAGTCGATGCTCGTGGAAGGCCGTAATCGCGCGCGCGTGTATGAGCCCAGTGGCACACCGCCCGCGGGATTCGCACCCGCCACGGTGACGTTGGAAGACGCCTACCTCGTGCTCATGCGGCTCAGCGTGCTGCCGGGGCATGAAGTGCCGTCGTTCGCGAACGTGGCGGCGGTGCGATGAGCATCGCGCGGTTATACGCTGCATTCGACGTCGAATTCTGGCACTCCTTCCGCCGCCCGCTCTTCATCGCACTCGCGATCTTTCTGGCGCTGACAGCGTTCGGGCTCTCCAGCGGCAAAATGTCGATCTCGTCGGGTGACAGCACCGTCGGCGGGACCAAAGCCTGGATCACCTCCGAATACGCCCAGACGCAGATGACGACGTATCTCGTCGTCCTCTATTACTCGTTCTTCATCGCGGTGGCGGCCGGCCTGGCACTCCTGCGTGATCGCGAAGTGAAAGTCGACGTGCTCCTGCACTCGACACCGATGTCGCCGGCCGAGTACGTGTGGGGCCGCTTCTTCGCCGTATTCTTGAGCTTCGTGGTGGTGATGCTGTGGCAGGCGGCGATGCTGTCCTTCTTCAACCACGCCGTGCCCAACGCCGGCGCGGTTGAAATCCGCGGGCCCTTCTCCTTCGGAAACTATCTGACGCCGGCGCTGATGATCGGCGTGCCGTTCGTCATTTTCTACACCGGTGTCTCGATGTATATCGGCGAGCGCACGCGCAACGCCGTCATGGTATTCGTCCTGCCGGTGGCGACGCTCCTGATCTGCGGGTTCTTTCTGTGGACGTGGTCGCCGTCGTGGCTCTCCCTGCAGTGGAACCGCGTGCTGCAGGTTCTCGACGTGTCCGGTTACCGCTGGCTCAACGAAACCCACCTCAAGGTCGACAAGGGCGCGCATTTCTACAACACACAGCACGTCGCCTACGACAGGCTGTTCTGGCTGAACCGCCTGTGGCTGGTGGTCATCGGGCTGGGAAGCGTTCTCCTGACGCAACGTTCTGTCGCGGCATCGATGCGTGGTGTGAGTGTGAAAGCATCGCGGAGAAAGAAGAAGCAGCGCGTCGAGGCGCCAGCATGGGCGGAGGCCGGTGCGGCGCTGCAATCTCTGGGAATGCGCACGAGTGCCACCTCGTTTTTCGCCAGCATGATGACGGTGGCGCGCTCCGAGGTGCGCGAGCTGCGCCGGCAGCCGGGGCTCTACATTTTCGTTCCGCTGATCCTCGTGCAGGCGCTGGGCAACGTCATGCTCGCGGTGGGCGCTTTCGACACACCGCTGCTCCTCACGCCGGGCAACAGTGCCGTCGCCGTTGCGAACGAGTGCAGCGTGTTTGTATGCCTGCTCCTGATGTTCTACATCACCGAGTCGCTCGAGCGCGAGCGCTCAACGGGTTTCTCGGCCCTGCTCTTCTCGACGCCGCTCGGAACCGGGGCGTTCCTCGCCGGCAAGTCACTGGCCAACGGTGTGGTGGCGGTGCTGGTGCTGCTGGGTGCGTTCATCGCGTGCGTGATCGCCATCGCGGTCCAGCACACGGTCTCGTTCTCGTTCACGCCCTTCCTCATGATCTGGGGCCTGTTGATGACGCCCACGTTCATCGCGTGGAGCGCGTTTGTGCTCTTCGCCTACGCGGCCACAGGGAATCGTTACGGCTCCTACGTGATCTGCCTGGGCATGATGATGTTCACCGGCTACAAGGCGCTCACCAATGGTATGAGCTGGGCGGGGAACTGGCCCCTGTTCAGTGTGATGCGCTGGAGTGATATCGGCTTTTTCGAGACCGATCGCACGGCACTCATCATCAACCGCCTGATGGTGCTGGGGTACGCCGTATTCTTCTTCGTCGTCGCCGCGCGTCTCTTTCGCCGCCGTGGCGCCGATGCCGTGCGCACCATGCACCGCCTGGCACCCGCGCGCCTCGTGCGCAGCGTGGGCCGTGTGCTTGCATACGCCATCGTGCCGCTGGCGTGCTGCGTCGTGCTCGTCTTCATGGTGAACCAGGGCATCGACGGTGGCGCCGCGCGCAAGGCGCAGAAGAATTACTGGGCCAAGAATCTCAAGACGTGGTTCGAAGCGCCGCTCCCCGACGTCGCCCGGGCCGACATCGCGGTGAAGCTGGATCCTGCCAGGCATTCGATTGCGAGCGAGGGCAAGTTCACGCTCGTCAATCCGCTCGATTCCACGCTGGTGCAGATTCCGCTCACCGGGGGGCTGCACTGGAAGCACCTCACGTGGACCATGAACGGCGAAAAATACGAGCCGGAAGACAGCCAGCACCTCTTCGTGTTCACGCCGCCGCATCCGCTCGCCAGGGGCGACAGCGTGGTGATCGGCTGGAAATTCGACGGGCGTTACCCGGGCGGCATCACCAAGAACGGCGGCAATACCGAGGAGTTCATTCTGCCCTCGGGTGTGGTACTGACCGCGTTTCAGCCCAGCTTCATGCCTGTCCTGGGTTTCATGGAGCAGGTGGGCGAGACGGAGAAGAACACCACCGAGCCCAAGCGTTTCCGTCGTGACTATTACAAGGGCATCACGCGCGGTGGTTACGGCGCGACGGCGTGGTTTCCCGCGCGCATCTCGGTGACCGGACCGGAAGCGTACACGCTCAACTCGGTCGGCGTGTGTACGAGCAACACGGTGAAGGATGGCTGGCGCACGCAGGTGTGGCAGACGGACCACGACGCCAAGATTCTGAACATTGTGTGCGGCCGCTGGGCCGTCAAGCAGGGCGAGCAATCCACAGTCTTCTATTATCCGGGGCACAAGTACAACGTCGACGAGATCTCGTCCACGCTCGACGCGTCACGCAAATGGTATTCGCAGTGGTTCACGCCCTATCCGTGGCGCGAGCTCAAGCTGTCCGAATTCCCCGGACTCGCCGGCTACGCGCAGGGCTTCGGCACCGACATCACGTTCAGCGAGAACATCGGGTTTCTCACGCGCAACACGTCGCAAACCGACGCGACCTTCCTGGTCACCGCGCACGAGGCGGCACACCAGTGGTGGGGAAACATTCTGACCCCCGCCAACGGTCCCGCCGGAGATTTTCTCTCCGAGGGCGCCGCGCATTTCTCCACCATGCTGCTCTTCGAGCAGATGAAGGGCCCGCGCGGCCGCATGGAATTTGCGAAGGGAATCGAGGCGCGCTACAACGACCGCCGCCGCCCCGACGACGAGCGCCCCATGTACGACGTGGACGGCAAGCGCCGCTACGACACCACCGTGATCTACGACCGCGGCGGGTGGGTATTCTGGATGCTGTACGACTTCCTGGGTCACGACCGCGCCATGGATGCGTACCACCATTTCTTCCAGAAGTGGAGCACCAGCCGCGATCATCCCGCGCTGCAGGATTTCGTCATCGACATGCGCCCCTACGCCAACGACAAGGCCGCATACGACGCGTTCTGCAAGCAATGGTTCGAGGACAAGGTGGTTCCGCAGTACACGGTGACCGCGGCGAAGAAGACCAAATCAGGCAGCGGCTACGAAGTGACATGCACGGTGACAAACATCGGCACCGGCAAGATGCCTGTGGAGGTGGCGGCCACCGCGGGTGAGCGCTGGAAGAAACCGGCCGACGGCCAGCGCAACGGCGTGTACACGGTCGACCCCGCGTATCACGACGCGCGCGCCAATTTGACGCTGGGAGCGGGTGAATCCGCGCCCGTCACCATCCGGTGTGATTTTGATCCGGACAAGGTCGTCGTCGACCCGGACGTGCGCGTGCTCCAGCTCAAGCGTAAGCAAGCGGTAAGTGGCTTCTAGGTAAAACACCTTAAACTGCTCCCGTCCCCTTGCAATCGGCGACTCCTTCGCCGATGATCTATCGGTATATACATCTCGTTTTTCACTACAACGCGCTCATGGTTTCACAAGGGTGCCGTCTCAGCTTTCATGAAGAACAAATCAAAAAAACCAACTACAGCCGTACCAGGCATCGAAAAGTGTCCAACCGGCATTCGCGGCCTGGACGATGTCACCGAAGGCGGCCTCCCGCGTAACCGTTCCACCCTCGTGTGCGGCTCGGCGGGCAGCGGCAAGACGCTCTTGTGCTGCGAATTCATTGCGCGCGGCGCGCGCGAATTCGGCGAACCGGGTGTCATGATGGTCTTCGAGGAGAGCGAGCGCGAGCTCGAGGACAACTCGTCGTCGCTCGGCTTCAACATGGAGGACCTGGTCCGCCACAAGAAGATTCTCATCGACCATGTGCACGTGGAGCGCAGCGAGATCGAAGAGACCGGCGAGTATGATCTCGATGGCCTCTTCGTTCGTCTCGGCAGCATGATCGACGAAATCGGCGCCAAGCGCGTCGTGCTCGACAGCCTGGAGGCGCTCTTCGCCGGTCTTCCCAACGAAGGCATTCTGCGCGCGGAGCTGCGCCGTCTCTTCCGCTGGCTCAAGGAAAGGAAAGTGACTGCCATCATTACCGGCGAGCAGGGCGAGAAGACGCTCACCCGCCACGGACTCGAAGAATATGTGTCGGACTGCGTGATCTTCCTCGACCACCGCCTGGAGAACCAGGTGGCGACACGGCGGCTGCGCGTTGTGAAGTACCGCGGGTCGCGCCACGGCACCAACGAATATCCCACACTCATCGATGAAACCGGACTGTCCGTGCTTCCCATCAGCTCGGCCAACCTGAGCTACCCGGTGAGCAGCAAGCGCATATCGAGCGGAGTTCACGGGCTCGACGAGATGCTGGGCGGCAAGGGCTATTTCGTCGGCAGCAGCGTTCTCATCAGCGGCCCTCCGGGCTCCGGCAAGACCAGTCTCGCCGCTGCGTTCACGGAAAGCATATGTGGGAACGGCGGTCGTGTCGTGTTCTGGTCGTCGGAAGAGTCGGCGGACCAGATTGTGCGCAACATGCGCTCAATCGGCATCGACCTCGATAAGTACCGGCGCAAGGGTGTGCTCGCCATTCACGCCATTCGGCCCACGCTGTACGGGCTCGAGAGCCACCTGGTCGCCCTGCACAGGCTCGTGACTGATTTCAATCCGACGGCGCTGGTGATGGATCCCATCACCAACCTGGATTCCGTGGGAAGCCAGGCGCAGATCAAGGCGATGCTGACGCGTGTCATCGATTTCATCAAGAACGAGAACGTTACCGCGCTTTTTACAAGCCTCGGCATAGCGGACGAGTTCAACCGCGGCGACGAAGGCGTGAGCTCGCTCATGGACACCTGGCTCGGTCTGCGCATGATCGAAGCCGACGGCACGCGCAAGCGCGAGTTCTTCGTCCTCAAGAGCCGCGGTATGTCGCATTCGCATGACGTGCGTGAGATGACACTGGGCGATCGCGGCATCGGGCTGCGCAGTGTCTATGCCGGCGCGCGCGCAACCGGCGAGCGGCTGACGCGCGCGGCATCGACGGCACGTGGGCGCAGAGCGTCCACAGCGAGGGGGAACCGCGCATGAAGAGCACTGCTGCGCGCAACAAGTTGACGCCGGTGCCGTCCGCGCCGGAGCCGGAGCGGTGGGATCTTCGCCTCTACGTGGCGGGAGAATCCGAACGATCGCGCCTTGCCATCAGCAATCTCAAGCGAATCTGCGAGACGCACATCAAGGACTACAACATCGAGGTCATCGATCTATTGAAGAATCCCGCACTCGCGCGCGGCGACCAGATTGTCGCCGTGCCCACGCTGGTGCGCAAACTGCCCGTGCCGATGCGCAAGATCATTGGTGATCTGTCCAACGAGGACCGCGTGCTGGTGGGTCTGGATCTGCGTCCGGGCAAGTAAAACCGCCCGGCAGGAGGACGACAGCGATGCACGCACAGCGACCGCGATCCGAGATCAAGAAGAAGCAGCCGGCGACGCGTTCCGACCGGTACGTGTTGCGTCTCTATGTGGCCGGGCTGTCGGCCCGCTCCAGCACGGCAATCCGCAACTTGCGCCGGATCTGCGACGAGCACCTGCAGGATCGCTGCGAGCTCGAGGTCATCGACATCTACGCCCATCCCACGCTGGCCCGCGGCGAGCAGATCATTGCGGCGCCCACGCTGATCAAACAACTGCCTCTCCCGCTGCGCCGCCTGATCGGCGACATGGCGGATACCGACCGCGTGCTTGTCGGCCTCGACCTCCGACGCGACTCCAAGCCCAGGAGTGACGGCGAGCGATGAGTCTCAAGAATCACGACGCGGCTTCCGGGAAGCTCCGCGCCGAGAACGAAGAGCTGCGCCGGCGGCTCGAGGAGGCGGAGGACGCTCTTCGTGCGATTCGCGACGGGGACGTCGATGCCATCGTTGTCAGCGGCACCAAGGGCGACCGGGTGTTTTCGCTGGCCGAATCGGAGAATCTCCACCGCATCATGGTGGAGACGATGAATGAAGCCGGCCTTGCCACCTCGCTCGACGGCACCATTCTGTACTGCAATCGTCGCGCGTGCGCGCTCCTGCAGCGTTCCGCCAGTGAGCTCATCGGACAGCACCTGAGCGAGATCGTGGCGACACAGCACCTCGACCGCATCAGCCTTCTCCTCGACAATGCGTCGCGCGGAACCACCAACGACCGCGTGATGTTCCTGGCCGCCGACGATTCGCCCGTGCCCATGCAGGTATGGGCAAGCCGGGCCGACACGTTCGAAGGCCCCATGATCAGCATGGTGGGAACCGACCTCAGCCTGCTCGAAGCAGACCAGGCGCTCTTCTCGCACCTGGAGGAACAGCAGAAAGTGCTGCGCGAGCGCGAGAACGAGCTCACCGCGGCGCACGACCGGCTGGCGTCCGATCTGGAGGTGATGAGCAGCCTGCAACGCATCGCGTCGCAGTTCGTGCGCGGGGAAGATCCGGCCAGCATTGCGGGAGACTCGTTGGACGCCGCCATGCGGGCCTCCGGCGCATTCTCGGGCGACGTTCAGCTCGCGGATATGGAAAGCGGTGAGCACTACATCGCGGTGCACCGGGGATTTGATCCATGGCGCGTCGAATTCTGGGAGAAACAACTCGAGACGCGGGCGAGCGCGTGCAAGGCAGCATGGGAATCCGGGCGCCAGGCCGTCGTAGACGACGTCGAGGCCAGCGCGCTCTTCGCCGGGACGCCGGAGCTCGAAGCACACCGCCGCGCCGGGGTGCGCGCCATCGTCTCGACCCCGATGGTGAGTGGTGCCGGCCGTGTGACGGGCGTTCTCACGGTCCACTTCCAGGAGCCCGGCACGCCCGACGCACGCACCATGCAGTGGATCGATCTGATCGCGCGCGAGACTGGCGACATCATCGATCGCGCCCACACCGTCGTGCGCCAGGATCAGCTGGTAGGCGAGCTCGAGCAGGCGCAGCGCCTGCTGCG
>DATEHD010000027.1:0-9445 GCA_035279765.1 Candidatus Krumholzibacteriia bacterium
ACCGCGCTCGGCTCGACCACCGTGTCCGCTACCATCCCGGGTTTCATCGCGACGACAAGCGCCAGTCAGTCGGTGACAGTCACGCAGCCCGCGATCACGCTCAACACAATTTCCAATGTCGGCGCCGGCCTTCAGGGCTCCGGGAATTCGGCCTTATTGAGCGCGTCGCAGCACGGCGGCGTGACGGCGCACGTCGAAAGCGCCAACCCGTCCGTGGCACTCGTGGCGCCCAACCCGACCACCGTCGGAAGCGCTTCGTTCGACGTGTTTCTGGCCAACGGATCCACGAGCGTCACGTTCTACGTCTCCGGTATGGAGAACGTGACCGGCACGTCACTGATCACCGTGTCGGCGCCCGGGTTCACCTCGTCGAGCAAAACCGCGACCATCGTGCAGCCGGGGTTGCTGCTGAGCTCGCTCGGCACCACCATCGACACGCTGGCGCCGGTGGATCCGTTCTGGGTCACGGTCGGCCTGCCGTCGGGAGGGACTATCAACCCCGTGCAGGCGATCAGGGCCGGCGGGACCACGCTGGTTGCGACAATCAAGAACTCGAATCATCCCGTCGGCGACCTCGTCACCACCCCGCTGACAGGAGATTCGGTGGTGGTCTCGATCACCCCCGGCAATTCAACGTCGCCCGGGACGGTCGCGACCGGCGGAGTTGCCTTTGATGGAACTGCGCTCGGTTCCACCACGGTCTCCGCGACCATCCCCGGTCTCATCGCGGTGTCGTTCGCGAGCCAGACCGTGACCGTCACCCAGCCGACCATTTCTCTCAATCCGCTGGGGACCGTCGGCGCCGGCCTTCAGGGTCAGGCCAACTCCGCCTTTTTGAGCGTGTCGAATCACGGTGGCGTCACCGTGCACATCGCGAGTGCCAACCCGTCGGTGGCATTGGTTGCGCCGAATGCGAGCACGGCGGGCAGTGCCTCCATCGATGTGTTCGTGGCCAACGGATCCGCAAGTGCCACGTTCTACGTCTCCGGAATGGAGAACGTGACGGGCACGTCGGTGGTCACCGCGTCCGCGCCCGGGTTCATTTCGGCAAGCCAGACCGCGACCATCGCTGCGCCGGCACTCGACTTCACCGGCCTCGCCTCCGCGTTCGATGCGACGGATCCCAACGATCCGTTCCAGGTGCGCGTGGGACTGCCCGGTAGCGGCAACACGACCGTCAACCCCCTGCAGTCGGTACGCGCCGGGAGCCCGGGTGTGACGGCGACGATCACGCTCACCAACGCGGTCGCCGGCCAGCTGGTGACGACGCTTGCGACCAACGACACGGTAACGGTGCACATTGCGGCCGGCGCGTCGTCATCGGGCGCCACCGTTGCAACCGGCGGCGTCGCGTTCGATCCGCTTGCGCCCGGCACGACGCTGGTGGCCGCGACCATCCCGGGGTTCACGCCGATGGGTGCGGCGACGCAACAAATCGTCGTTTCGCAACGCATCGTCACCATGGGAGCCGTCGAAGATGTGGGTGCGGGACTGCAGAGCGGCGTGATCAGCGCTGTGTTGGGACTGGCCCAACACGGTGGTGTGACTGTGCACGTTGCCAGCAGCGACCCGTCGGTCGCGCTGCTGGCCCCGAATTTCTCCACGCCGGGATCGGCTGCGCTGGATTTCCCGTTGTCGAACGGGAGCACGCAGATTTCCTTCTACGTTCAGGGTCTTGCGATCGGTACGTCGACAATCACGGCCAGCGTCCCCACGTTCACCTCGGCCGTTCGTGTGGCGAACATCGTGCAGCCGGCGTTGGAGGTTGCACTTCTCGCGGACACACTCATGGACAACGACGCCAACGATCCATTCGTCGTTCGCGTGGGCATTCCCAGCGGTAACCAGGCGACGGTTGCGACGACTCAATTCGTGCGCCCCGGTGGTCCGACGCTGAGCGCGACCGTGTCGAACTTGGAGGCGGCCTACGCCACGCTGGTCACCGACACACAGAATGGTTCACCGGTCGTGGTAACGATTGCGGCGGGCGAATCCCAGTCCGCGGCGTCGGCGGTCCTCGGCGGAGTCGAGTTCGATCCGTTGTACCCGGGCCCCACGACCGTCTCGGCGGCGATTCCGAATTTCATCGCGACCACCGCCGCTTCCAAACTCGTGGTCGTGAAACCCCATCTGCAGCCCACCGGTGTCGGCAACTCGCCCGTGGCGTTCGCGCTGCACGCCAACGTTCCCAACCCGTTCAACCCGATCACGACGATTTCGTATGACGTGCCCGCACGCGGAGCCGACGTGAACATTTCCATCTATGACGTGTCCGGACGTCTCGTGCGCGGGCTTGTGCACGAACATCGCGCGGCGGGCGTGTGGTCAGCGCAATGGAATGGCGAGGACGATCGCGGACAGCATGTCGCGTCGGGCGTGTATTTCTATCGCATGCGCGCTGGTGAATTCGTCGATACGAAGAAGATGGTGTTGCTCAAGTAGTCCGCGTCTCTTTGAGATTTACGGAAGACCCGGTGTCGAGTTGAGAGACTCGATGCCGGGTTTTCGTTTGTGTGCGGAAGGGATAGAAGTCCCGGGTAGAGGCCGGGTGCCGTTTCTCAAGTTGGGTGTTAGGCCCGTGCTTTAGGTTGGCACCCTGTCCTACCCGGGAGCCTCGATTGAAGATATTGGGAGCATACAACACTCCCGTGGAACGCACTAGTGTGAGGCGATGAGCGGGTGGCGACAGGCGATTCCCGGCCCAACATGGAGGTCGGAAGATGAACACGATGTACGTTGGTATCGATCTGGGAAGCCGGTTCCACCAGGTTGCCGTGCTGGATGAGCACGGTCGCCCGGCGCGCGGAACGTATCGTATCGGACGAGGCCGCGAAGGCGTTGACCAGTTGCTGCGCGCGCTCGCGGTGCCGGCCGAGGGGCTCGTGGTCTCGATCGAAGCGACTGCAAACTACTGGCCTGAGCTGGTGGGTGCGTTAACACGACGCGGCAGCAAGGTGTACCTGATCAGCCCCAAGAAAGGGCACGACCTGCGCCGCTTCTATGCGCTGCACACCAAGACGGATGTGACCGATGCGGAGGCTCTGGCTCGCATGCCGCTGGTCGATCCAAGCTTGTGCCCGGTTTGGGTTGCTCCGCCCGCCACGGCATCCCTGCTGCGGTTGTGCCGGTTGCGCTGGAAGCAGCGTTGCCGTATCGCGGACGTGAAGCGGCGCCTGACCATGTTCACGGAGTTGGTGATGCCGGGGCTGGATGACGTGATGCCCGTGCGCTACTCGCAGAGCGCACGTTTGTTCATGCGTCGTTATCTCGCCGCACCACGCGCGCGAAGGGTGGGGCGGCGTCGGATGCACGCCGTGCTGTTGCGCTCATCGTGGGGCAAGTTCAGCGAAGAGAAGAGTGAGCGGTTGTGGCAGTGCATCGACAACGCACCCGAACTGGGCTGGGATCCGGACGATCTGCAGCTCGAAGCGGAGCTTCAGCTCGACGAGCTCGAGGCGCTCGAAGAGCAGACGGCGCAGCTTGATGAGCGCATTGCCGAGCTCTACGGCGAGGTGGATCCCGAGCAGCGGCTGCTGTCGATCCCTGGCCTGGGTGAGTTCCTCGCCGCCGCGATCACGGCACACGTTGGCGACATCTCGCGCTTCCCCAGCACGAAGCATCTGATCTCATACGCCGGGCTGGATCCGCGTGTATATCACACGGCGGGTCATAGCGCGCCCGGCCAGATGATCAGCAAGCACGGAAGCCCGTTCCTGCGAGCCTGGGCGTATCTGGGTGCCACGAATGCACGTCATCATGATGAAGCGCTCAAGAGCTATCATGATCGGCTCCGTGCGCGACACAAGCAACCAAACGTCGCACTGTGCGCGACGGCCGCGCGTCTGCTCGAGCGAGTTTACGCTGTCATGGCGGAGAGGAGGCCAGCACCCAACACGGTGGCCGCAGACTAAGCGGCCAACGTTCCAAACCATGCGATGATGAACGCCGTCCGGTAGACACCGCGACGGTGGTGGGATAGTATCGCCCTTATCTCTCGGCTCGGCAGCGGGTCCAAAAATCAAAAGAGACGCTTAAGATACCTAGCGATTCGCCTCCATGTTTCGGCCGTTCGCAGTTAGGTATATACTGGGCACGTGACTGCCCCCAGCCACCATGGTCGTACTTTGCCCGGTGTCGTCGCGATCCTGATCGCGGCGGCCCTCGCTTCCGCCGCTGCCGTTCCGCAGAAGACAGCGAAGCCCCCCTCTTCTACAGACTCCCTGGCGTCAATCAGCGAGACGCTGTTTTACACAGGCAACTACGACTCGCTATTTCATGTTGCGTCGGATTTTGCGCATCGTGCCGAAGCGCGCGGGGATTCGCTTCTGCTCGGACGCGCCGTCACGCAGCGCGGCCGCGCGCTCCTCATGCTCGGCCGGGCCGGTGCCGAACGTGACATTGATGCGGGCATACACATCGCGGAATCTGTGCGTGACACGACCGGTCTCATGCCGGCCGTGACCTTCAAAGGATTCATTCTCTGGAGCGGAGGGCACTACGAGGACGCCATGGCGTGCCACCAGCGGCGGTTGCTGCTCGCACAACGGTCGCATTCGCCGCTCGACGAAGCATGGGCGCGTTCCACGCTCGGTTTCGGCTTTCACAGTATGGGGGATCAGGCGCGCGCCCGCGATGAGTACACGCGCGCGCTGCAGCTTTTTCACGCCGGTGGCCGCAAGCGTCTCGAGGTGACACCGCTCATCGGTCTCGCGCGCGTGGAACATGCGCTCGGAAACGCTCCTGCCGCCATTGCCTGGGACCAGCGCGCCCTCGCGACTGCGCACGAAACCGGCGACCGCATGAATGAGATGTGGGCGGCCAACAATCTGGCGGCGCTCGAAACGTCGTTGGGCGACTTGAATCAGTCGTCGGTCTACCTGAAGCATGCACTGGCCCTGGCGCGCGAGCTCAAATCGCCGTACGCGATGGTGGTGCCGGCGTGCAATCTCGCCAATCAGCTCGGGGAGCTGGGCGATTTCGACGCTGCTGAAGCGGTGCTGGATGAAACACGCACCCTGTGCAAGACCCTCAACGCGGTGGATCAATTGCCAACCATCGACATCCAGCTCGGGACGCTGCGCCAATTGGAAGGCCGGTACGCGAGTGCCGCCGCCATTATGCGCCGGCTCCTCGCGCATCCCCAATCCGTGGAGGTCCAGCATCTCGACTACGTCGCGGTGACGCTCGCACAGGTCCTGGCTGAGAGCGACAGCGCCGGCGCCGCGATCGACTTTCTCTCGAGTTATTTGAAGGCGCCCGGCCGGCGCATCTACCCGAGCGCGCTCACGGATGTGAATCGCCAGCTCGCCGTGTTGTACTCCCGCGTGGGCAATTCGCGCGCGGCACTCGACTATGTTCGCAGTGCGAACGAAGCCGCGCGGGCCACCGGGCAGAAGCGAGCACTGGTGGCCGGAATGTTCCTCGAGAGCAGGATCTGCTTCGATGCGGGCGACGTTCCGCTGGCCGCCATCACGTTCCATGCCGCACTCGACAGTCTGGATGTGGTGCGTGGCGACATCAGCACGCCCGAATGGCGCGAGGTGTACGGCCAGTGGATGTCCATGGACGTGATCGAATCGGCCCGTGTGCTGCTCGAGTACCCCGGGTCATCACCGCGCGCGGCGCGCGAGCAGGCCTTCTTCGACGCGGTTCAACACGTACAAGCGCGCGCACTTCTCGACCGCATCAGTCGCCCTCACGTCGAAACCACCGAGCAGCCTGGCAACCTATCGAGCCGGGTGGCGACACTGAACGACGTGCGACAACAGCTGCATGCCGGGGAGACGGTCCTCGATTTCTGCGTCGGAAAGGAACGCTCGTTCCTGGCCGCGGTCACCCGCGACACGCTCCAGATCATCGAGCTTCCCGGTCCTGCTTCGCCGCTCGCGCAGCGCGTCCAACTCTTTCGCGCCATCACCTCCAGCACGGATCTTTCCATACGACGCGGACACACCGTCGATCGACTCGGTCGTGCGCAGCACGCGCTGGGTAACGACATCCTCTCGGGTGTCAGCGAAATGATCGACCGGTCCACCCGCATCTTCGTCTGCCCCGACGGATTTCTTGCCGCCGTGCCGTTCGGTCTCCTGGTACCGCCCGGCCACGATGACATCCTCATGAAGAGGTGCGACGTGATCCAGATTCCGTCGGTCAGCGTGCTCGTACGCGAGCGCGCGCTGCATCGGAACGACCACCGGCCCGGGCACAGCGTGGTTGCGATCAGCGCCTCCGGGCTTTCGGGTGCACACGATGAGGTGCAGGACCTGGCCCGGCGCTATCGCCACGTGGAGCGTTCCGTGGATATTTCCGGCGCCGGTGCATTCGCGAGTGCGGCCCGTGGCGGCGACGTGCTGCACGTTGCGTCTCATGCACTCGTCATCGATCGCGCGCCGTGGTGGTCGGGAATTCAGTTGCGGGGAAAAGACGATGACGGGCCGCCCGGCGATCACACGCTGCGTGCCAAAGAGGAAAAACACGACTTCTTGTCCGACATTGATTCTCTCACCTTCGCGCGCACGTTTCCCTCCGACCCATACGTGCGGGCCTGGCAGATCGCAACGCTGGAGATTCCCTCGCGGCTCGCCGTCCTTTCGGCATGCGAGACGGCCGCCGGACGCGTGACCAACGGCGAAGGCACGCTCGGATTGACCGCCGCATTCTTGAGCGCAGGCGTTCCGGTGGTTGTGTCGAGCATGTGGCCGGTCGACGATCGTGCGGCTGCCCTCATCATGCGTTCCTTCTACAAGCACCTCGCCGACGCGGAGCCGGTGGCGACGGCGCTGCGGCACGCGCAGCTGGAGACGGCACGCTCGTCCCCATACGCGGATCCGTTCTACTGGGCAGGGTTCACGGTGGTGGGCGACGGCTCGATGGTGATTCCCATCGAGCGGCGTCTCTGGCCGTGGGGCCCGTGGGCGCTGTCCCTCGTCGTGATGGTATTACTGGCGGGTTTTGGATTCTGGATCTGGCGTCGACGCGCAGGCGTTACTTCACAACCGTGATTTTCTTCGTCACCGTTTGCGACGGCGATGACATCTTGATGAAGTAGACGCCGGAAGGCAGAGCGCGCGTATCGAATGGCACGGATCCCGGTCCTGCCGGGCGCGTGGCGTTTTCCACCAGGGTGGCCACCAGGCGTCCCCTGACATCGTAGACGCGAATCGAAACGGCAGTGTTCCGATCGAGCTGATACCCGATGGTTGCCCGGCTACGCACCGGATTGGGCATCGCATTGAGCGCGAAGCGGGGTGTCGTGAGCGGGCCCACGCCTGTCGGCGTAGTTTCCCGCATGCCGCTCCACACCATCGCGAACGCCTGGGATCCACCGGACAACGTTCCTTTGTGCGTCACGTGCACGACGTACTGATCCGCGGGTGCGGCGTCGATGTCGATTCTCTCCATGTTGTCGATCGAGTTGTCGCCGCGCACCGCCGGCGCCGCCGGATTCAACCGATCGAGTGTCCACGGAAGCGTGGTCACGCCGCCGCTCACGCTCGTGATACGAACGTCGAGATCGTTGACGAGCATCTTGTCGGGTGGATTGAGCGACGGCGGCGGTGGGGTGCCCGGCGGATCCGTCCACGCGATGGTGAGGCGGACCGGGCCGGCGGTGTCCACGGTGAAGTGGTAATCGCGCGCCTCGCCATGGGCGAGAGTCTGCTCCATCACGCCGCGATTGTCGCCGGGGAGCGCCTGCAGGAGCTCGATGGCCGCCCGTGTGTCGAGCAAGCCCCAGCCGAATGAATAATCGGGACCTTCCGACGAGCCGGCTTCATCCGCCGTGTTGATCACGAGCGCCTTGAGCGTCGATGAGAGCGGCCGCGACCCGAAATGCGCCGTGAATTCGTGCGCGATCAGGTTGATCGATCCCGCCGCGTTGGGCGCCGCCATCGAGGTTCCGGTGAACGTGATGTAGCCCGTGTCTGTCGTGTCGCACGACACCAGCGCGTAACCGTTGGCCACGATGTCGGGCTTGATGCGTCCGTCGTCGCACGGACCCCAGCTCGAGAATGGCATCATCACGACGCTCGACGGGTCCGTGTAGCCGCCCGGAATGTCGTCAACAGCACCCACGAGCAGCGCGTCCTTGGCCGTGCCAAACCAGCTCACCGTGTCGTAGCCGCCTTTTTGAAAATCGGCGCCGTGCACGTCGTCGGCCGTCACCCATGCGTGCCCGTCCCAATGCTGATGCGTGCCGTACCACACCTGGTTGCGATCGTTCCCCGCGGCGATGACGACCAGGTATTCGGGCGCGAGCGTGGCGAGCGAATCGATGTCGTGCGCGCCGTCGTCGTAGTAGCCGAAGCCGTAATCTTCCTGCGTGCTCACGGTGATATCGCCGTACCAGCGACTGCCCAGCCAGCCCGTGACTTCGCCGTACGAGTGACTCGAAATCTCGAGGTTCTGTGCGGCGGCCGCCGCCATCTCGGCGGTATCGAATTTCCAGTCGTAGGCGTGGAGCGGTGCCTGGTATGACATGCCGCGCGCGGCGGGATTCACGCCCGCGGCGACAAGTGTTCCCGACACGTGCGTGGAATGCTGCGAGAATTTGGTGGGCGAGTCCATCTGCGTGACGCGCCCCCCGAATTCCTGGTGGGTCGTCCGCACCCGGCCTTCATCCCAGACCGCGAGCTCGCCCGGGAGCGTGGTCGAGCCGGTCAGTCCGATGAACCCGCCGCCGACGCCGCTGGGCCACACGTCCCACGTGCGCACCGTTTTCGCGGCGTTCAGATTGCTGCTGCCGTAATAAACCGGCACACCGCGCGCGCCGATGAACATGAGCTGCAGGCCGGGCTCGTGGTTCATCGCGATCTGCGCGGGGTCCGTCGACCTGAGCAGGCGCTGGTAGACGGGCGTTTGACGGGCGATTGTGCGGGCGCGTGCGCTGCGTGAGAAATCGGCCAGGCGCTGTGGGCTGGCCGCCGGACGCGCATGGGTGACGGGCGCGAAGCCGAGCAGTCCCGCGATCGCCGCTGACAACAGCCGGCGGCGGTGGTGGATGTGGATGAATGGCAGACCCGTCATCAGTTGGTCCCCGATCGTCAGGGGGCGATGAGAATCATACCATTGCCGGGCATCGACGGGGTGCCCGGTCGCGTCCTCACAATCTGATATGTTCAGTTTGTGCCGGAATCGCAAGAGAGAACTCCGGACGACGAACTCCAGCCCTTCGCTCTTCGTTGCCATGCACCTGCACGCGTGCCCCACGAGTAGGGTATAATGAAGTTCTTCCTGTCCCGCGTTCCAATGGGGTGCAAGTCATGAGGCGACTGTTTGCGCTAATCGTCCTGGCCGTTTTCGCCGCCTGCGCGGGAGACAACGGCACTGCTCCGACCAACAACAACCCTGGCGGAGGTGGTGGAGGTGGGGGCGGCGCCGTAACCAAAGAAGACTCGCTGCGCGTGCAGACGCTGCAAGTCCTTGCCACCCAACTGGCAGCCTGGGA
>DATEHD010000028.1:0-2831 GCA_035279765.1 Candidatus Krumholzibacteriia bacterium
AGCGGCCGGCTATCGCGACGCCGAGTACGAGCAGAAGGGCGCGCGCCTCGCATCGCGCGACGAGATTTTTGCCAACGCACACATTGTCGCGCACGTGCGCGTCGCGGGTGCCAATCCCAACGGTCGCGACGATGCGTCGCGCTACCGCACGGGGCAGATCGTGGTCGGCATGGCGGATCCGCTGGGCGAGCCCGCCGGCATTCGTGAATTCGCCTCCACGCGCACCACGCTCATGGCGCTCGAGCTCCTGCCGCGCATCACGCGCGCACAGAGCATGGACGTGCTCTCGTCGATGGCGTCGATTGCGGGCTACAAAGCGGTGCTGCTGGCGGCGGATGCGCTGCCGCGCATCATGCCCATGATGATGACGGCGGCCGGGACGGTTACGCCGGCGCGCGTGTTCGTGATCGGCGCGGGTGTGGCGGGACTGCAGGCCATCGCGTCCGCCAAGCGCATGGGTGCCGTCGTGCATGCGTACGACGTGCGTCCCGCGGTGAAAGAACAGATCATGAGCCTGGGCGGAAAATTCGTAGAGCTGCCGGTGGAGACAACGGGCGCCGAAGACAAGGGCGGCTACGCCAGGGAGCTCGGCGAAGAGTTCTATCGCAAGCAGCGCGAGCTCATGGCGAAGCAGGTGGCGGAAAGCGATGTGGTGATCACCACCGCGGCCATCCCGGGCAAGAAGTCGCCCATTCTCATTACCGGCGACATGCTCGAGCACATGCCACCGGGATCGGTGGTCGTGGACCTCGCGGCCGAGCGCGGCGGCAACGTCGATGTGACCCGGCCCGGAGAGAAGATCAACGTGCACGGTGTCACCGTGATGGGCCCGCTCAACATTCCGTCGGCGGTGCCGTACCACGCGAGCCAGATGTACGCGCGCAACGTGATGGCATTCGTGCAGAACTTTGTCGTCAAGGGCGCAATCAATCTCTCCCTCGAGGATGAGATCAACCGCGACACCATGGTGACGAAGGACGGCGACGTGGTGAACGCGCGCGTGCGCGAAGCGCTCGGCATGGGCGCGCCCGCGGCCACGACCGCGGCGTAGGACAGCAAGCGCCGCATGCGGGTTCGTGTCTGCCAGGCCAGGGAGATCGCGCTGGGCGCGATGAAGTCCGTCGAACCCAACGGCGTTCCCGTCCTGATCGCCAACGTGGGCGGCGCGTATTTCGCGGTGGGGGATGTGTGTTCGCACGCGCGCTCGCGTCTCTCCGATGGATACCTGCACGAAGATGCGTGCACCGTCGAATGCCCGACGCACAACGCGATTTTTTCGCTGCAAACCGGAGAAGCTCTGGAATTTCCTGCCGATGAACCGATTCCGACGTACGGAATCGAGCTCGTCGGCGATGATCTCTACGTCAACCTTCCCGACGACTGAACCGTCGTCACATCAACCATGAAGATTGGAATCATCGGTCTGCCACAGACCGGCAAGAAAACGTTGTTCTCGCTCCTCGTCGGCCCGGCCGCACTCGGTAATCGCGGCGACGCGCGCGCGGTGGTGCAGGGTGTCGCCGACGTGCAGGATGCGCGCTTCGACCGCCTGCTGGCGCTGTACAAGCCCAAGCGCCAGGTGCGCGCACGCCTCGAGGTCGCGTTGATCCCTGCCATCGAGGAGAATTCGCTGTCGCAGAGTGACGCGCAGCGCGAGCTCGGCGAAGTCGACGCCTTCTGCCAGGTGGTGCGCGTGTTCGAGGACGACGCGGTGTACCACATCTGGAGCAGTCCGGATCCTGCGCGCGAGGTGGAGTTCGTCGCCGGTGAAATGATCCTGCACGATCTCGTTTTTATAGAAAAACGGGTCGAGCGTATCGAGAAAGGGCTCAAGAAGGGGAAGGACGAGCGCGCCGAGAAAGAGCTGGCGCTGCTCGCGCGCTTTCGTGAAGCGCTGGAGCAAAACACGCCGCTGCGCAACGTGAGTGTTTCGGCGGAAGATGCCGCGCTCATCCAGAGCTACCCGTTTCTCACACTGAAGCCTTGTATCATTGCGCTCAATGTGGCTGACGACAAAGTTGCGGATACGTCATTGCGCGACAGTCTCGCGTCTCGTTTCAAGCATCTGGGCGTCTCGTTTGTCCAGGTTTCTGCGCGCGCTGAAGCTGAGATTGCCGCGCTCGACAGTCAGGAAGAACGCGCGGCCTTCATGCAGGACATGGGCATCACGGAAACCGCACTGCACCTGCTCACGTCGCGCTGCATCGACGCGCTCGGTCTGCAGTCGTTCTTCACCGTGGGCGAAGACGAAGTGCGGCAGTGGTTTGTGCGCCGCGGAGCGTCGGCGCCGGAGGCGGCGGGTGCCATTCACAGCGATCTGCAGCGCGGTTTCATTCGCGCCGAGGTGATGAAGTACGAGGACCTCATGTCAGCGGGCGCGGAAGACAAGCTCAAGTCGACGGGGAAGTACTACTTGAAGGGCAAGGACTACACCGTCGAGGACGGCGACATTCTCACCATCCGGTTCAACGTTTAGCATGGCCCAGGTCAAACTCAAGGCGGGGCGCGAGAAATCGCTGCGCCACCGGCACCCGTGGGTGTATTCGGGCGCGATCGAGCGCGTGGTGGGTGTGGCGGAGCCGGGCGACATCGTTGATGTGGTCGACAGCCGCGGCGGGCTCCTCGGGCGCGGGTACTGCAACCCGGAATCGAAGATCGCCGTGCGCATGCTGGCGTGGGATGACACGCGCATCGACGCCGTGTTCTGGAGCGAGCGCGTGGACGCGGCCGTGCGCCGTCGTGACGCACTCCTGGCCGGCGGCGAAACCACCGCGTGCCGCCTGATTCACGCCGAAGCCGATTTTCTCCCCGGGCTGATTGTCGATCGCTAC
>DATEHD010000029.1:0-4418 GCA_035279765.1 Candidatus Krumholzibacteriia bacterium
CGAATGCCGAGGCGTTGCGCCACGGCGCGCTCGGGAACGGTGGCCTCGGTGTAGTCGGTGCCCTTGGCGTGCACGGCGGGACGCAGCGCGGAGAGAATGTCTTCCACATTGTCGGCGGCGAAAAGCAGGACAGCATCGACCACCGCGAGCGCGGCCAGGAGCTGCGCCCGGTCCAGTTCTCCCACGACCGGGCGGCCTTCGCCTTTGAGACGGCGCGTGCTCGCATCGTTGTTGAGCGCGACCACCAGGAAGTCGCCGTGCGTGCGCGCATCCTCGAGATAGCGCACGTGTCCCACGTGGAGTGGATCGAAGCAGCCGTTGGCGAGCACCACGCGGGTGGCGCCGGCGGTTGCAGCGTACGCCGACACAGCGGCAACATCATCGAACACGGGCGCGGACACGGCACGCATCAGGCCCGCGCCTCCTTGTTCGCGCGCTCGCCCTCGACCATGTCGCGCACTTCTTCGGGCGATGCGGTGGCGGTGCCGCGCTTCATGACCACCACCGACGCCGCGAAGGTCGCCATGCGTGCCGCTTCTTCCAGCGTGGCGCCACATGCGAGCGAGAGCGCAACCACGGCCGAGACGGTATCGCCCGCGCCGGTGACATCGGTCGCCTGGTTGCTCCCGGCAATGTCGATCGCCGCGTAGGCCGCGTCGGCACCGCACACAACCATGCCCTTGCTGCCCCGCGTCACGATCAGGTTGCGAATGCCGGTTTCATCGACGCGCCGCGCCAGCGCGTGCGCGTCGGTGAGGTCCGCCTCGTGGCGCAGGCCCAGCGCTTCCATGGCTTCCACTTCGTTGGGTGTGGCCACCGTGGCGCCGCGAAATTCACGCAGGCGGTGGCGGCTGTCGACCACCGAGGGCACGTGATGCGCCGCGCAGCGCGCCAGCACGTGGGCCGCGATCTCGCCCGAGAGCACGCCCAGCCCGTAATCCGCCATCAGCACGGCGTCGGACGCGGCCACCATCTCGTCGACGGCCTCGCGCAAACGCGTATTCAGCGCCGCTGTCGCGATCAGTCGGTGCGAGCGATCGACGCGGGCCACCTGCTGTTTCTGTGCGTTCATCTCGCCCGCCATGATGCGCAGCTTGGTGGAAGTCGCGGCGGACGCTTCGCGCATCAGCCGTGTTACATCGACGCCGCGCGCCTCGAGCAGGCGCACCAGCGCATCCGCTTCGCGGTCGTCGCCCAGCACTCCCACCGCGCGCGCGCCGGCGCCGAGTGCGGTGACATTCTGCGCGGCGTTGGCCGCGCCACCCGGGTGATACACGGTGTCCAGGTAGTCGACGACCACGATGGGCGCCTCGCGCGATACACGCGCGCTGGTGCCCAGGATGTACTGGTCGAGCAGAAAGTCCCCGACCACACCGATGCGACGCGAGGAAAACTGCGCGAGCAGATCGAGATATCGTTGTGTACTCATGGTTGCAAGGCGCCGCGCGCCCGGGGCCGATTCTATCCGAGACCCTTGCCCGCGGACACCGGCTTTCTTGCCGGCCGGGCCAGGATCCCGGTCACGGCCGAAACCACATCCGACACCGCGATTCCGTTGAAGCATTCGAGTTGGGTCGGACACGTGCGCCGGAAGCACGGGTTGCAGTGCACCTTGTGCTGCAGGACGCGCACGTCGGTGCCGCGCGGCGCCGTCCACGCCGGAGATGTCGATCCGAAGAGCACCACGCACGGCACGCCGAGCGCTGCCGCCACGTGCGGTGCTCCGCTGTCGTTCGCCACCAGCGCGCGCGCGTTCTCCACAAGCGCGAACATTTCACCGAGCGACGTTTCCCCCGCCAGTGACACCACGCCGGGCACCGATTGCGCGATGCGCTGGCATGGCGCGCGATCGCCGCCACTGCCCGTAAGGATGACATGCGTGTGCCGCACGAGCTCCGCGCACAGGGCGCGATAGCGTTCCTCGGGCCACGACTTGGCCGGACCGAACGCGGCGCCCGGCACGACGACAACATACCCGTCGCTGTTGAACGCGGCGACTCGCCGGCGAATCGCCGCTCGCTCGCTGTCACTTACATAAAGGCGCGGGACGCGCGGCGCGCTGTCATCGATATCGAGGTCACGAAGCGCCGCCCTCGCAAGCTCCACGTATGAATCAACCAGATGAACGTCACGTGCCGGCAGCGGCAGAGCGTGGTTCAACAGCGCCCCGCGTCCGTCGGCCCGGAATCCAATGCGCTTCGGGACGCGTGCCAGCCACGACGGCAGCACGCTGGAAAAGGATGGTGGGAATGTCACACAGACACGCGGCGCAATCGATCGGAGCGCCCGGGTCCGTGAGAGGACGCGCCGCGTTCGCGATCGGTCATCATCGACGCACAGCTCGTCGATGCCGGGTTGACCCAGGAACACGCGAGCCACGTACGGGCCAGAGAGAATCGAAACTGAAACGTCGGGCGCGGCCGCAAGCTTTCCCAGTGCCGGGAGGCACATCACCGCGTCGCCCAACCAGTTCGGCGCGACGGCCGTGACGCGCTGTCGCGCGTCTTTACGCATTGCCGAACTGGAGCTGGTAAAGCCGGCGGTACACGCCCTCGCGCGTCATGAGCTCGTGGTGCGTGCCGTGCTCGCTGAGCCGGCCGCGCTCGAGCACGAGGATCCTGTCGGCGTGGCGGATGGTGGAGAGCCGGTGCGCAATGACGAAGGTGGTGCGTCCCTTGAGCAGGCGGTCCATGGCCTCCTGCACGAGGGCCTCGCTCTCGCTGTCGAGGGCGCTGGTGGCTTCGTCGAAGATCAGGATCTGCGGATCGCGCAGAATGGCGCGCGCAATCGCAAGGCGCTGGCGCTGCCCGCCCGAGAGCTGCGCGCCGCGGTCGCCGACCACGGTGTCGTAGCCGTTGGGCAACTCCAGAATGAAATCGTGCGCATTGGCGGCGCGCGCCACGCGCTCGATGGCTTCCTTGTCGGCGCCGGCGGTGCCATAACAGATGTTGTTGTACACACTGTCATTGAACAGGATGGTTTCCTGCGTGACGATACCCATCAGGCCGCGCAGCGATTCCAGCGTGAACTCGCGCGTGTCGACGCCATCAAACAGAATGCGCCCCTCCGTGCACGGATAGAAACGCGGCAGCAGATCCACAAGTGTGGTCTTCCCCGCGCCGCTCGAGCCCACGATGGCCACTACGTCGCCGCGCTTCGCCGTGAATGAGACATTGCGCAGAACCGGCTCGCCGGCGACGTATTCAAAGTTCACGTTGTCGTAGCGGATTTCGCGCTCGAAGCTCGCCGCGCGCTTGCCCTCCCCGGCCGGCTCCTTCGGCGTGTCGAGCAGATCGAACACGCGCTGTGCCGCGCCGGCCGCCTGCTGTACCAGCACGGTGAGCTTGCTCAGGTTCTTGAGCGGCGTGATGACGAAGAGCATGGCGGCCACGAACATCACCAGGTTCTCCGCCGGCAGTCCCCCCGAGAGCACGCGATGCCCGCCGTACCACAGCACCACCGCGAATGAGAAGGTTCCCAGGAGCTCCGACGTCGGCGCCGAGAGCGCGCCGTAGAGCTTCATGCGGATGTAATGCATCATGTGACGATGGCTGGCGCGGCCGAAACGATTCTGCTCGTGCTCGTGGGTCCCGAACGATTTCACCAGGCGCACGCCGCCGATGGTCTCCTCGAGGCTCGCGGTCATGTCGGCCATGCCTTCCTGCGCGCGATGGCTGCGGCGCTTGAGCTTGCGCCCCACCAGGTCCACCAGGAACACGTTCACCGGGATGATGCACACCACGAGCAGGGTCAGGCGCCAGCTCACGTTCAACAGGATGAACACAGCCACCAGCGTCATGAGGACGTTGCGCAGCGCACTCGACGCCACGCCGATCACCGCGCCGCGCAGCGCGGTCACGTCATTGGTGACACGCGAAATCAAATGCCCGGAGCGCTCGCGGTCGAAGTACGACAGCGGCAGGTCGAGAATGTGCCCGTAGATGTCGCGCCGTATTCGATACAGCACCTGCTGCTCGAGCCACTCGGTGTAGTAGGTCTGGATGTAGCCCATCACGTTCTTGACGAGCATGAGCGCCACCAGGACCCAGATGAAGCGCGTGAGACGATCGTCGGACGAACCCGCGTACATCCACGACTCGAACTTCACCTTGGACACCACGCGCGCATTCTCGACCCACGCCGGAAGCGGCAGTCCCTCGTGGTGATGCGCGGTGGCCGCCGTCTCGACGGGCGCCCGGTTGAGGATCACGCGCAGAAAGGGCGGAATCAGCGTGAGCGACACGCCCGAAAGTGACGCGAAGAGCGCGATCACCACGGACAGCAGCGTCATCCGTTTCCAGAACGGACGCACGTAGTTCATGAGGCGGCGGTAGGAGTTCATGGGAGGTGTCGCGCGGCCGGCGCGACCATGGACAAATATGGAGAGGAAACGGGGCGAGCGCTAGCGCGATGCAGCG
>DATEHD010000030.1:0-6254 GCA_035279765.1 Candidatus Krumholzibacteriia bacterium
CACGAAAAAGCAGGAAGGGAGGAAACGACGTGAATCGCGAGGATGGCGAAAGCGAAGAGGGTGGTCGAGACGAGCAGGGCGCGCTCCGCGCCGTCGTGCTTCAGCTGGTCCGGCGCTGCTGACGCCGGGTGGGGTTCCCGAACTTCGCTCAATCGCTACGCATCAAGTCTACCTTGGCGTTTCTTTTGTCGACGATCTGCCGTGCGGGCAGCCGCGGTTGTCAGCGTGTAACGCAGTTACGCCCGCAGCGGAGGTGAGTAGCAGCGACAGTCGGCTGTCGCATGGAGCAGCAATCGCGTGGGGCGAACCTGAACCGTATATACAACAGTATATCATATTCGTCTGTTGTCCTGGAAGGGCCGATCGGCGCGGGCCCCGGCCGCAAGCTCCGTACCCGGCAACTATTGCCGATCCCGCACGCGTGGCACGAGGGTTGCCACAAGTTGGCTGTTTCCCCGTGCTTCAACGTGACCGCCACCACTGCTTCCAAGGGAGCAACGCGATGCAGATCCAGGAATTTCTGACCATGATGACGCAGAAAGGCGGCAGTGATGCCCACATCAAGCCGGGCATGCCGCCCGGCATACGCATTTCGGGCAAGATCCATCCCCAGGGCGAGGTGATCCTCTCGCCCGCAGACACGGAGGCGATCGCGAAACAGATTCTCGACGAAGAAGAATGGAAGAAGTTCCAGCACTACGGCGACCTCGACACGTCGTATTCGGTCCCGGGTGTCGCGCGTTTTCGCGTCAACGTGATGAAGCAGCGCGGCGCCGTGTCGATGGTGATGCGCGCCATCCCGATGAAGATTCCGACCTTCGCCGAGCTGGGTCTGCCGAAGATTTGCGAAACGCTGGCCATGAAGCCGCGCGGCCTCGTGCTTGTCACCGGTCCGACGGGAAGCGGCAAGTCGACGACACTCGCCGCCATGATCGACCTCATCAATTCGACGGAGCACGGGCACATCCTCACCATGGAGGACCCGATCGAGTTCTTGCACAAGGACAAGCGCTGCTACATCAACCAGCGCGAAGTGGGAAGCGATACGCAGGACTTCAACCAGGCACTGCGCCGCGCGCTGCGCCAGGATCCGGACGTCATCCTGGTGGGCGAGATGCGCGATCTGGAATCGATTGCACTCGCGGTGACGGCGGCCGAGACGGGGCACCTCGTGTTCGGCACACTGCACACGACGAGCGCCGCGAAATCGGTGGATCGTATCGTGGGTGTGTTTCCGCCCGACCAGCAGACGCTGGTGCGCATGCAGCTCGCGGGCACACTGCAGGGCATCGTCAGCCAGACGCTGCTTCCAAAAATCGGCGGCGGTCGCGTGGCTGCGCTCGAGATTCTGGTCGCGACGGACGCCATCCGCGCGCTCATTCGCGAGAACAAGATGGCGCAGATAACATCGACAATGCAGACCGGCAAGAAGTCGGGTCAGCAGTTGCTCGAGGATCATATGAACGAGCTCATCGAGAAGAAGCTCGTCAGGCCCGAGGACTGCATCACCAAGGCCAACATGCCGGAGCTGATCCGCATGCCGACAATGGCAACGGCGACGTCTGTGACGCGATGAAGTTCGGTGGGGAGACTCTCAGCCCGGAAGCGGCTGCCATCTGCCAGGCGCTGCTCGACCATCAGCGCGCGCTCGCGCGCGCAAAGAACAAGCTGCCGTTCCAGGACTGCCTGATTACGTACCGCGACCTGTGCGATGAGGCCGGGCTTCCGATGCTCACCGAAGTGGTAAATGGTTGCCTGTGGGAGATCGCCGAGTTCTGCGCGGAGAACGAGTGGCCGCCGCTCAACTCCCTCGTGGTCAACGCGCGCTCGCACGAGCCCCACAGGAGCTACGACCGCTGTCCCGGTTGCAGTCTCAAGAACTGGCGCGACGAAGCGCAGCGCTGTCTCGACTTTCTCTATTATCCCGATCTCGTGAAAGCCTAGCGCTCACCGAATCAACACAAGTTTGCGTGCGCGAGTCGAAACCCCATCCGACACGCGGACGAAATAAACGCCGGCCGGCACATCGCGGCCGGCGTCGTCTTTCCCGCTCCATGTTGTCGCGCCATCCACGACCGTTTCGGTCGTTACTTTGCGCCCGGCCACGTCGAAGATGTCGACGTGCGCGGCGCCGGTCACGTTCATGCGGACGGTCGCGTTGAACGGGTTGGGAGTAGGCTCGGAGATGGCTGGCCTGGGTAATTCTTTTTTGGCGTCGGGTTCGCGGACGCGCACCGACGCTATCACGCAATCATGATCACTCACGCCGTCGGCGAACTCGGCTGCCACGTGCACGATGTCGAACCGCGCACCGTTCGCGAGGGCGGGACTCACGAGGATGTGATCGAACTCCTGGGCGAGACCGTCGAAGAGGAGCGAGTAGCGGTCGTTTGCTTTTATGGTGCTCCACAGCCCGGCGAGCGGCGTTGTCTCGAGTGCCGCGATCGGGGCGGAGAACCAGTCGTCGTTGAGATCGCCAAGCACCACCACGCGTGCGTTGGCGTCGATGGCGAGAATGTCGCTCACGAAGCGCTCCACGCGCTGCGCCTGCGCGAGGCGCTGCACGGAACCGGGGTCGAAGGGCGGTTGCGTCGCACCAAACAGCGACGTCGAGCCGGTCTGCGACACGAAATGACACGCGATCACAAACAAGGTGTGCCCATCGACGATGAACTCTCCCGCCAGCGGCTTGCGTGATTGCTTCCATGCGTCGTTGGCAGGATCGATACGCCCGGGGCTGCGCGTGAGGCGCGGACGGCCGTCGACGTTGACCACGCGCGTGTCCGCGCTCCCAAACGAGTCGCCATGATCGACGAAGGCGACGCGCGCCGGATCGAACAGGAACGCCACGCGTATGTTACCGCCCGGCTCGCCGCCGTCCTGGTTGTTGGCGGGGAGCACCTCACGGAAGTCGTACGCAGGGCCGTCAGCGCGGCGAATGGCACTCGTGAGCGCGGAGAGCGTGGTGCTCGCATCGACTGTGCCGTCGTCGAGCGGACCGCTGTCGTCCTGGATCTCCTCGACGCCGATGATCTCGGGCGCATCCAGGTGCGAGACGATGACGCGCGCGATTTCATCCATGCGCGCGACGTCGGCGGGAGCGAGATTGTGCAGGTTGAACGACGCGATGCGCACACGCTCGGGAGCCCGCGCCAACGTAGTCACCTCGCGCGACAACGTGCCGCCGTGTTTCACGGGCGGCGCATCGACGAGCAGCTCGTAGTTGCCGAAGCTGTACGTGACCACACCCGTCACATCGCCCAGCATGTCGCCTACTTCGAAGCGCGGCATGGGCGCCGAAAGCCGCGCATCGTCGAGCTGCACGCGTTCGGGATGGGCGTTGTCCGGTCCCGCGGCAAGAGCGCCGCGCGGCGATGTGTCGAGCCCACCCGGAACCACCCACACTTCGCCGAACACGTTTGTCGCCTGCACGACACGCGGCGCGGGCACCGTGACGCGCATGCCTTCCAGGCTTTCGTAGAACGCAATGGCGTCGTGAATGTCGGCGGGTGCACGGCGAGCGCCCAGAGCCAGCCTTATGGCGGACGGCAACGCGCGACCGTGCGCCGTGACGAACACACGCGGGTGATCGAACTCTGTCACCGTGAGATTGGACGGATCATTGCCAGGTAGGTACTCGTGCACGACGCCTTCCACGCGCACGTCGTCACCGGCAATCACCGAGGGAGCAACGCCGGTGTAGATGAACACCGCGTCGGATGTCGCGTCATCGGCATCGCCCACGGGGTCCTGGAGAAAAAAGCCGTCGCGCGTGACGGCGGTGACGATCCCGGATGTCGTCACCGAGTCGGCCGCAAACGGAGACGTGAGCAACGCGCCCTGGATCTCCGTGATGGAGACGCGCGGCGCCACAGCAACTGAAAGACAGACAGCGAACGCAGACAAGCAGGCAGAAAAAAACATGACTCCTCCCCGGTTAAAGGGAGGAGTCACGTCCACTATAGCGGGGGAAAGCCGTCAAAACAACTGTCCCTTCGCGCGGCGTTGTGTCGGGTTTCTCCCGATTCCCGCCGGCCGCGTTTCCATTGCTCTCCCGGTCCGCTCCACTATAATGAGGACCCTATGCGCGAACGCTCGAGAGTCGAAGAGCCCGCCCGCGAGCCATCCCCGGCCGTGACCGTGAATGACGACCACGATGGCCGTGTGCGCGAGATCGTCCTGGGCGGAAAGCGCGGCAATCTGATCACCGAGAGCCTCGTCGAGGACTTCCGCGCCGTGATGCGAAGCGCCGCGACCGACCGACGGCTGAAGCTCATCATCATCACGGGCGACCGCAATCTTTTTTCGTACGGCGCCGATGTAGGAGAGCACCTGCCCGAACAGATTGCAAAGGTCCTGCCCCTGTTTCATAAGCTTATCGGTGAGCTCCTCGCCTGCGACGTGCCCACGCTGGCCCGCGTGAGCGGCTACTGCCTGGGTGGCGGTTTCGAGATCGCGCTCGCGTGCTCCATGCTCTGGTGCGACAAGACAGCCAAGCTCGGGCTCCCCGAGATTTCGCTCGGTGTGTTTCCACCCGTGGCGGCGGTCCTGTTGCCGCTGAAGACCTCGCGCACCGTGGCGGCCGATCTCATGCTCACCGGTCGCGTGATCAGCGGTCCGGAAGCGCACACACTGGGCATCGCCAACACCGTGATGCCGAGGTCGCTTTTCACGGCGCAGCTGCGTGACTTCATCGTCACGTATATTCTCTCCAAGAGCGCGTCGTCCTTGCGCCATGCGAATGTGGCGGTAATGGCCGGTGTTCGCCAGCGCTACCAGGAAGAAATTCCGGCGATGGAAAAGCTCTACCTCGACAAGCTCATACGCACCCACGACGCCATCGAAGGCGCGCAGGCCTTTCTCGAGAAGCGTGTGCCCGACTGGCGCGACGAGTGACAAAGGCCGTAGGGCTGTGTTATAACTTTCTTCCCACACACGCCTATTCGGGAGGGTTTCAAATCATGATCAAGACGTTTGTTCGCGCTACCGCGATGGTCCTCATCCTCGCGCTTGTCGCTTCCTGTTCGCAGAAGGGTTTCAACACCAACCTCACCATCGAGCCCAAACCGGTGCCGGGTGTGGACTGGTCCAAGTACAAGAACTGGAGCTTCGGCCGCCAGGGCGAGTACGTCCAGACCGGCATCCAGAACCTCGACGATCCGCAGTTTCGCAAGTCCGTCGGCGAAAACACGGTCAAGACGATGAGCGCTCTCGGTTATACGCACGTCGACAGCAATCCCGACATGCTGCTCATGTTTCATGTCGTCGTCGAGCAGCGCTACGACGAAGTCAAGATGAACCCGGCGTACAAGGATTTCGACATGAACTGGGCCCAGGCGAGCAGCGAGGACACGTGGCAGGAAGGTTCGCTGTTCCTGTTCTGCGTCGACGCCAAGACCGGCTCGCAGATCTGGAGCTCCAGCGCCAAGGCCGAGCTCGACAAGAACTCCACCTTTGAGACCCAGAAGAACCGCTTCAACGACGTGGTGACGCAGATGCTCGCGGACTTCCCGAAGCATACGAACTAGAAACTTTCGCGCGAGGGCCGGCGGACCACGCCGGCCTTCTTCGTTTATGAAGCACAAGCACACCGTTCGCCGCGATTTCGATCGCGCCTTCTTCAAGCGCTTCTACGAGGACAGGTCCACCACGGTTATTTCCGAGGATGACGTGTTCAAGCGCGCCTGCTTCGTGATTGCCTATCTCTCACACCTGCAGGTGCCCGTGCACGATGTCCTCGATGCCGGTTGTGGGACCGGGCTGTGGCAGAGGGCGTTGGCGCAGATCGACACCGACATCCAGTACCTCGGCATCGATCCCAGCGCGTACCTGTGCGAGAAGTACGGCTGGTTTCAGAGCTCGGTGGAGGACTTTCGCTCGCGCAAGAAGTTCGACCTTGTCGTGTGCCAGGACGTGATGCAGTACATGAACGCCGGGGAAGTAGAGCGATCGTTTGACGCCATCGCGGCCGTGTGCCGTGGCGCGTTGTACTTCGATGTACCCACCACCGACGACATCGAGGATGATCTGCTCGACATGAAGAAGACCGACAAGAGCATCCACGTTCGCAGCGCGGCGTGGTATCGCCGGCGTCTTGCGAAGCACTTCGAGAACGCCGGCGGTGGCGTGTTCGTCGCGAAAGACGCCGGCGCCGTGTTGCTCGCGCTGGAGCGCGGGCGCTGAAAGGATTTCAATGTCAACGCCCGCCCGCACACCCCAACCGCCCTACTATTGTGTGATCTTCACCTCGCGGC
>DATEHD010000031.1:0-4265 GCA_035279765.1 Candidatus Krumholzibacteriia bacterium
GCTCTGCTGCCCGGCACTTATGGTCCGGGAATGATATCGCTGGGGTTTCTGGACAGCGCCAACATACCACGTTGGCACCCGTGGCTGGAAGGAACAGGGCCTCGCAAAACACCTCTCCCGATCCGGGCATATCGGAGACCCGTATCTTAGGTGCTGGCGAGAACACAACATATGGTGTTTCCGGAACGGTCGGGCCACCATATCTAGCGACCTCCCAGAGCCTCCGCGTCACGCCCGCCCCATCCCCGTTGGTCCTGATTCTTGCAAAAGAATCCCGCTGGTGCGGCCCGGGGCCGCCCTCAGCGAAACGGAAATCATTCCATGCTTCACGTACGCGTCGTATCCGGAAACTCCAAGGGCCGCACCGTTGCCCTCGAGCCGGCCAATCTGCCGCTCACCATCGGTCGCGACCCCGAGAACATGATCGTTCTCGACCACACCGCCATTTCGCGGTTTCACGCCCGCATCACGTGCGAGAAGGACCAGTACTTCATTCACGACCTGGGCAGCACCAACGGCACATACTTGAACGGCCGCCGCGTGACGCGCGAACGCCTGAGCCCCGGCGACGAGCTGATCATCGCCAACATGGGCATTCTCGTCGAAGCCGCGCACTCCACCATTTCAGACGCGCGCCCGGCGCTCAATGTCACCGTCTCCATTGACGCACAGCCGAGGAAGTCCTCGGTGACGATGTCCAAGTCCACGGAAGAAAGCAGCGGAACCGAGCTGCTGGAAGGGCTGGGAAACGACCCCAACTCGGCGAGCCGTGCGCTGCAGGTGCTCTACAAAGCGGACACCGCATTCAAGAACATCGAAGATCTCCAGCTTCTCATGGACAACCTGCTCGCCATCATCATGGAGAGCGTTCCCGCGTCGCGCGGATTCGTGTTCCTGCTCCAGCGCGACAGCGGCGCCCTGGTTCCCTACGCGCGCCGGCCGATGGGCCCGGGGAACGACGCCAATGACGCCGAGATCGTGGTGAGCCAGACCATCATCCAGACCGCGGTGCGCCAGAAGACCTCGATCATCTCGAGCGACGCGCTCGTGGACGAACGCTTCATCCATTCGCGCAGCGTCGCGGCACTCGACGTGCGCAGCGCCATGTGCGCACCGCTGGTGAGCCGCAACGTGGTGAACGGGCTGGTCTATGTGGATTCGCACAAGGCGAATGCGTTTGCGCGGCGCGACCTGGCCCTCTTCTCCGCGCTGGCGCTCAAGGTGGGGACCGCCGTGGACAACGCGCGGCTCTACGACGACCTGCGCAGCATGTTCTACAACACGGTGGAGACGCTGGTGCGCACCATCCAGGCCAAGGATCAGTACACGGCCGGTCATTCCACGCGCGTGAGCCGCTACGCGCTCATGATCGCCGACAAGCTCGGCATGTCGACCAAACACAAGCACGAGCTCTATCTCGCTTCCATGCTGCACGACATCGGCAAGATTGGCGTGCCCGACGACCTGTTGAACCGCCCGGGAAAACTGTCGGAGCAGGAAATGGAGCGCGTGCGCAGCCACGTCCAGGTGGGCGCGTCCATGATCGAAATGCTGGGAGAGATGCACTCGATCGTGCCGTTGATCCGGCATCATCACGAATGCTGGGATGGGTCGGGTTACCCGGACGGGCTGCAGGGCGAACAGATTCCGCTCGTCTCACGCATCATTGCGGTGGCGGACATGTACGACGCCATGACGTCGGACCGCCCGTATCGCAAACGCCGCAGCCATCAGTTCGCCGTCGACGAGATCCTTGCCGCCAGCGGCATCCAGATCGATCCCAAGGTCGCCGAGGCGTTTCTCGCTGTCCTCAAGGACATCGTGCCCGCCACCGCTCCCGCGGAGCAGGCTACTGGATCGACAACTCGCTGATCGCGACGTTCTTTCCTTTTCCCACCACATTGATCCGGATCATCGGCAGCGCCTTCACGGCCGCGTCGAGCACAAAGCGCTGCTCTTCGGCGGTGCTGCTGAGATCGACATCCTGAATCTTCTTGGTACCGTCGCCGATCTCGAGATGCGTCGGGCGTGAACCGCCGGCGAGGCGAACGGTGAGCTGCCCGGCACTCAGACCGAACGGAGTCGGCACTTCGATGAAGGCGCCGCTCGCGGGCGACTGCCACGACGTCGACGAATCCGCATCAAACGCCTTCCACAACGTATCATTGTTGGACGACTTGCCATTGTTGGCAAACAGGCCGTCGTGCTCGGAGCCCGTGAACGAGAAGTCCTTGTCCTGCAGGAGCTCGACAGTCTTGCCGCCCGCCATGAAGACGCGCACATCCCACAGGCCGTCACGATTGATGTCCACCGCCGCGACCGAATCGGGCGCCGTATTGTCGAAATACCAGTGCCACACCGGACGCGGCGCTTCGGCTTCAAAACCACGCACGTAGAGAACGCCGCCCTTGGTCGCGTCCGCCGCGCGATAGACGACGACGGCCGCGCGACGCGAGTCGACCTGCGCCGGAAAGCGTTTGGCCTCCGCGATCTGGAAGCCCTTCGCCGTGATGGCATCCTTGTACGGCGCGTTGTCCTTGGTGATTTCGACCGGGGCTGGTGCCTCGTTTGCAACTTTTTCGGAGAGCGTCTTGCCCTGGGGCGTTTTCTCCGCGTTTTCCTTCTTCGAGCAGGCGGCGAGATTCGCCGCCATCAGGGCGCACAACATCCACAGGCCGGCACGGCGCACGTACGACATCTTGGTTCCTCGTTGGTGGCTATTGGTCAGAAAGAGTAGCGTCCCCGCGGCAACCACGTCGCGGGGACTGTCTGTATTGTCGGGCAGGTGACGCCGCAGTGTCAAGGCGGCCGGTGGCGCCGCCCGCGGCCACGGCACCGCTAGTTCTTGTAGAGCAAGTACACCACGTTGCCGAGACAGTTCTTTCCATCCGCACTCAAATCGTTCGGAGCTCCGGCATATCCCCAGAAGAAATAGATCACCGGCGATCCCCCCGCATTGTTGAAGCGGAAATCGGCGAGGGCCCACTTGTCGTTGGGCGTGCAGCCGATAAGGCAGGTCTTGTCCGTCGACGCATATAGGCTGGTGCTCGCGGGAGCCGGGCTGCTCGCGATGTCGAGTGCCACCGTGGTCGACGCCACGGTGCAGAACGTCGGATTGGCCCCGCCACCAACCGAATGCGGCGTGTCGAAGACGGCCGCATTTTGATTGGGCTCGTAGTACTGGCGGTCGCCGTCCACCGCGCTTGTGTACGTGAGGTTCGTGCTTGTCAGTGTATTCTGCAGAAATGATACGCCGCCGCGTCCGATGGCAAGCACGTTGGCGCCCGTTTCCGCGATCGCGCTGACGCGCTGCCCCTGGTTGGTGCCACCCCAGTTGGCCTTGAGCGTACCGGTGTCGGCGGCGACCACGATCACGTCGAACACGCTCATGTCGCGGCGATCGAGGTCCGACAACGGAATGACGGCGACTCCGCTCCTGTCAACATCGGCGTCGAAGTTCTCGATCTGTTTCACGTAGTCGGTCGTCGTCGTCGATGTCGGGAGCGCCGTCACGTAGGCGATGCGCTCCACGGTCACTTCCTTGCCCGACGTGTTCGTCCCCAGCGAGCTCGTCACGGTGACCTTGTTGGTGTGGGCAGTGCGCGGCACGCGTGCCACCAGTTCGCCCCACGCCACCGATTCCACGGTGAGCGTATCCGGCCCCATCAGGGCGTGCGTGTCGGGGAAATCCAGGTTCTCGCCCGTGATGGTGATGGTCTCGAGCGGGATGACGCTGTTGCTCACACTGAGCACTTTGACCTGGTTCGAGCCGGCCGTCACGTAGCCGAAACGCTCGGGAGAAGCCGGCCCCTGCGCGTACGGCGTGACCGGACGCACACGGAAGAAATGCGATCCCTGCCCGAGGTGCACGTCGAGCGTGGTGTCGACGGCGGTCTGCGACGACGTCACGGTGGCAAAGTCCGCGGTCGCGCTTTCTTCCACGCGATAGTTCTGCGCCGCCGGCGCGGACGGCCAGTGCAGCGTGAACGCGGCGCCGCTTGGAATCACCTGCGGCGTGAGTGTGAGATCGGTAATGAAGAATTTCGATGCTTCGACGCTTACTCCGGTCGACTTACCGGCAACCACATCGACGTCCGCATTGAAACCGTGGTAGGCAAGAACGCGGGCGACGTAGAGGTCCACGGCCACCCGTTTCCCGTTCTCGGCGATGCAGCCCACCGGCACCGAGATCGGATTGTCATTGGTGATGGCGACGCCGCGCGAGACCTCGAGGCGCAGCGATGACCCGCCACGATACACGTTCA
>DATEHD010000032.1:0-12767 GCA_035279765.1 Candidatus Krumholzibacteriia bacterium
CTCGACGCCGACAAGATCGTCGTCGTTCTCATACCGGATACGGGCGAACGTTACCTCAGTAAAGTTCACTCGGAGAAGTGGCTCGCTGATAACGGATTCAAGGGTATATAGCGGCGGCGCGACAGCGCCGCAGGAGAATCATGGGATTCAAGACAGATTGCATTCACGCCGGACAATCACCCGATGAAAAAACAGGCGCGGTGATCACCCCCGTCTTCCAGACCTCTACGTACAAGCAGGACGGCATCGGAAAGCACCGCGGCTACGAGTACGCGCGCACAGCCAATCCCACGCGCGAGGCGCTGGAACGCAACGTGGCCGCGCTGGAGAAGGGGAAATTCGGCATCGCGTATTCCTCGGGGATGGCAGCCACCGACACCATTCTGCGCCTGTTTGGCCCGGGCGATGAGATTGTCGTCACCGACAACGTGTACGGCGGGACGTATCGCCTGTTCGAGATGGTGCTGAAGCCGCTCGGCTACGTATTCAAGTTTGTCGACACGTCGGATCTGAAGCAGGTGGAAGCGGCGCTGTCGCCCAGGACGAAGCTCGTGTTCGTGGAATCGCCCACCAATCCCATGCTGCGCGTGAGCGACATTCGCAAGATCGCGGAGATGGCGCACGCGCTCGGTGCCACCGTGTGCGTCGACAATACCTTCATGAGTCCCGCGCTCCAGAACCCCATCGAGCTCGGCGCGGACATCGTGGTGCACAGCACCACCAAGTTCCTGAACGGCCACAGCGACATGGTGGGCGGCGTGGTGATCTTGAACGACGAAGCCAAGGCCCAGAAGCTGCGCTTTCTGCAGAACGCGGTGGGCGCGGTGCCGGGGCCGATGGATTGCTTCCTGGCCCTGCGCGGCACCAAGACCCTCGCCGTGCGCATGAAGCAGCACGAAGAAAATGCGCGCGAGCTGGCGGCGTTTCTTGCCAAGCATCCGAAGCTGAAGAGCGTCAACTATCCCGGTCTTCCCACGCATCCGCAGCACGAGCTCGCGAAGCAACAGGCGCGCGGTTTCGGTGCCCTGATTTCGTTCGACACGGGCTCCCTGGAAAATGCGGACAAGGTGCTGCAGGGCACGAAGCTCTTCACCCTCGCGGAAAGCCTGGGCGGTGTGGAGAGCCTGATCTCACATCCCGCCACCATGACGCACGGCAGTGTTCCGCCGGAGCAGAAGATGAAGCTCGGCGTGACACCGGGGCTGGTGCGCATCTCGGTGGGTATCGAAGATGTCGAGGATCTGGAAGCGGACCTCGACCGCGCGCTTCGTTAGCTGGCGAACGATTTGAGTGCGCAGAATGATCGTGATCACGCAAAGATCACCGTGTGCCGCGCCGATGTGGAAAGTTCTCCACGGATGTTTTCCTCATGATTCCCAGCCGGGTATTGCCTGAGTTTGAGTATCTGTCTATATTTAGGTCGTCGATGTTGCCGCACGACCTAGTGTTTACGAGTTGACTCTCCGCAGTTTTTGCTTGACGCATCTTGTGGTGTGCCGATAGGTTCACCCCTATATATTGTGTGACGCAATATGTAGTGTCATAGCGATGCGTCAGGACACAGCATCCTGTGTATCCCAACCAGTATCATCGGTTTAGGCTGCTGCCTGGTTCTTACCTAACCGCGGAGGGTTCAAGGTATGGAGAAACGGGAAAAAGGCGGGGTGCTCACGAAGGACAAGGAGTACGTCAAGTTCGTCCAGCTGCTGAAGAAGGCAGAGAGAGACGGTCGAATCGACGGGTACCCCTGCCAGTTGTGCGGTTCGCGTTACCCAACGAAAACGGATGCGGAGGGGTGCTGCCGGATCGTGCTGTCGTAGTTATACGACAAGGCTGAACGGCAGAGAGGGAAATCATGACCATCGTGAGCTCGAATACGATTCACCAGCATTGCTCGGTCTGCAAAGCCGACTTTGACATGGACATCATCAAGCAGGGGAGCACCGAGGATGTGCTCTGGCTGAAATGTCCCGGTTGCCAGGGATTCCTTCCGTACATGCCGAAGGAAGACCTGGAAGAAGATGCCATGCCGGAAGAGCAGACGGTCGCGATCGAAGATCTCGACGTCGAGCATGCCAAGGAGTACTCCGACGATCAGGAGTTCCTGATCGGCGAAGTGATCCACCATCGGTCCTGGAACGATTTTGGAAAGATTGTCGCCAAGGACCGGTTGCCCGGCAACCGGCGGACGATCTGGGTCCAGTTCATCCGCCAGGGCCGGGTTCAGCTCCTCGAGGGCGTGGTCCACTAGGACCTCGCGCGAGAGGATGCGACGGATCGCATGTGCGCGGCTGATTGTCGCCGCGCCGCTGGCGGTTCTGTCGCTGCTGCCCATGAAGGCCGGCGCCGCGGGCGTTTATGAAAACGCCTCTGCGGAGCCGGCCTTTCTGCTTTCTCCGCGCCGCCCCACGCTCAGCGCGGACCTCGATTTCTCATCCAACGATCCCATCGAAGCGGCGATTTACCGCGTGGGCGCCACCTTTCCGCTGCGCAAGTTTTTCGCGGTCGGGCTCGAGCAGACATTTGTGAGCGTTTCGGATACCAACCAGGTCAAGTCAGGCATCGGGGATCTCACGATTCGAAGCAGTGCGCGCGCGTGGGGAGGCAAACAGCGGGCACTGATGCTGCTCGGCACCATCGCTACGGGAGTCACCAACCAGGAATTTTTTCCCTACTCGTCGAAGACGCTCGATCTGACGGTATCGGCGGCGTACGTCGACACACTGGGAGACGTCAGCGCCTACGCCATCGGAGGGCGAACCTGGGTGAATCGCTCCGAGACGGAGCGGCCGGTGGATATTCAACATTCGGACAACTGGCGCGGAAGCGCCGGCGTTGGCATCGGTGGCGGCGACGTGCGCGCCCTGGGCGGGACGATCTACGAGTACACGTCAGATCACACCGAGCGCTGGATGTGGTACGGCGCCGTGTCTGTGATCTTCACGGATGCGATGGTGCTGCGCGGCGGCATCCAATTTGAAACAGGCGCCGAAACGCAGCGCGTCAGCGACTGGGCGGCGAACGCCGGCTTCACAATCCGCTTCCAATAGGCCGCTGTCCGATGTGTCCTTGCTGGCCCCGCGACCGCTCAGTCGGCTTCCCGTCCGCGCTGCGCAATCTGTCGTAGCGCACCGCGGCGGGTGATCCTCCTTCGCTCCTTCGCAAGGGGCCTTGCAACGACACATCGGGCAGCGGCCACCCCAAATTTGCACAATGCCACCAACCAGCCGCTGAGACACCGCGTTTGGGGTGGGGAGGGGGGTTCCGCGTGGTTGCGCGTCGGGCGCTTGCGATTCCCATGAAGTCCTTGTAAGGACGCCACAAACTACCCATCGGGCGTGGCACATCGCTTGCCATTTCCTGCCCGCCAGACCCTCTGGTCGAGATCGATGGAACTACACACAGCACCCCGGGAAACGGGGACCTGGAGGGACGCTTTGATTCGGATCGTACTCATCGAGGACGATCACCTGATGCGCGAGTGGCTCGGCCGCTCGCTGTCCAGTCGCGGTCACGAGGTGCGCCGTTTCGAGCGCGCCGGTGAGGCGCTGGCAGCCGTGCTTGCCGACGCGCCCGATGTCATTGTTTCCGACATCAAGCTTCCCGGCATGTCGGGGATCGAATTCGGACGCATGCTGCGCGCACGTGGCATCCAGATTCCCATCGTCTACATGACCGCCGATCCGGACGCGCGGGTTACGGAAGATGCGCGTGCGCTGGGCTCGCGCTGGTTTCTGAAGAAGCCGTTCAACGACGTGGCCGACCTGTGGGCGGCCGTGAACGCTGCCTATGAGTCCCGTCCGGCGCAGGCCGACCTGACCGAAGCGTCACACGCGCTCCGTACGCCGCTTACGGCCGTGAAGATGGCCCTCGAAGGACTTGTCGCCACGCGCGATCTCTCCGACGAAGAGCGCCACCTTGCGGAGATCGCCAATCGCAACCTCGACCGTCTCTCAGACGCTGTTGAGGATCACCTGGCCCAGCTCGCAGCCGATAGCACCGCCGAGTAGTCCCACTTCGATTCCCGACACGGCCTTCTGATTTCGGGTATGGAGCTTGCGATTTGCAGAAGTTCCATGCGCTATCACCGGGTCATACTTGCCTCTCTTCTCGTGCTGGGCGTTGCTGCCGGGTCTGTGCGCGGCGGGAACGAACCCGTCAAGAAGCTCGTCACCGAGTGGAATCGCGAGGGACTATTCGACTCCACGACGACCCGCGGGGAACTATTGGAAATGGGCCGTTCCGCCGCCACTCTGCAGCACTACCCGCTGGCCGAGATCTATTTCCAGGAGGCGCTGCTGCGCAATCCCACCGACGTGGACGCAATGTGCGAGCTCGCGGCCCTCTATAAACGCACGAATCGTCTCGAATACGCGCGCGGGTTGCTCCTTCGCGCCGGCACCCTTTCGCCCATGCGGACCGGAATTGCCGACATGCGCAAGTCCGTCGATGCGGCGCTTTTCTCCTCGCTGTCACATACCGTCGACTCGCTGATGACGGCAGGCAGGTTCGACGAGGCGCTGCCGCGCATCGCGACTTTGCTCTCGATCGATGCCAACAGCGTCCCCGCACTGGTGGCGAAGGCCAAGTGCCTCGCGGTTGCCGGCCAGACCGACGCCGCGCTCTCGTGCGTCGACCTCGCCATCACCCATGAGCCCACCGAAGAGCTCCACAATCTGCGCGCGGAGATTGCCGCGCGTGTGGAACACGAGCGCGTCAGCGACATGGAAGCGTCGGCGAGGCGTCTGATCGACTCGGGTGACTGGGTGCGCGGACAGGCGATCGACGTGCTGCAGTCGATTCTCGCGCAGGATCCTTCCAACGAGTGGGCACGCGAGCAGTTCCGCCGCCTCTCAACGCCCGACGGCGCGGACTCCGCGGCCGCCCAGGCGCCGCCCAGCACGGCGGTCTCGCGCGCCGTGCACAGCGTAATGCCCGAAATAACCGGCTTCCTCGACAGGTACCTGCTCGCCATCCTCGCGTTCTTTTTCGCATGGGCCATCTTCCGGTCGCCGCTCTCACGCGCCATCGCGAGCCGGCTGCACCAGCCGACCACGTTGTCGGGCGACGTCGCTCACATCAGCATTGCCGCGGCGCTGAAAACCGCCAACGACCTCCGTATGACGGGGATGCTCACCGTGAAATCGGCCGAGGGGCGCTCGCGCGTGTACCTCGAGTACGGCGATCCGATTCACTGCGAAGCCATGGGCAAGAAAGGCACGGAAGCGCTGATCGACTTGTTGCGCGAGGTCGAGCAGGGTACCTTCGACCTGGTACCCGGACGCAAGAAGGTCAAGCGCACCATCGACGATTCCTTCCAGATCATCCTCACGCAGGCCGATCCGCACGCGGCCAGCGCCATGGGAATCGCCACGGCGCGGCGTCCCAAAAAATCGAAAATGGCAGAGTTGCTGGAAACCGGCGCGGAGAAGTAACTCGAGCGCGCGGCTACTTACTGGCCGCGAGCTGGTCGGAGAGCCAGGAAGAGACCCAGGCGTAGTGCTCGGGTTCGTGCAGAATGCTGACGCCGTGCCCGGAGGCGTGAACCGTATGCACGACGAACGGATCCTTGGTACGCAGCTCACGCATGGCGTTGACTGATTGGACGGCGAAGAAATCTTCGTCGCTCACCACCAGCAGCGTGGGGCGCGGTGCCCGGAATTGAAGCGCGGAGGCAACGTCGCGATCGAGCGGATCGACGATGGGCGAAAGATGGACGACGATGGCGTTGAGATCCAAGTCGTGCATGGCATGCTCGACGTCGCCGCACGCCGAACCCTCGGCGATGACTGCAATCTGTGACACCGGGATCTTGAGCGTGTCGCGCAGGTAGTGCTGTGCCGCCGCGATGTCGGACGGAATCATGTCGCGCTGATCCGCGGAGAGCTGCACGAACGACGGCAGCGAATCGCACCGGCTGTCGCCGTGCCCGCGCGGGTCAATGGCCAGCGTCGTGAAGCCGTCCAGTGCCAGCAGCTGTGCGTACGGCGTGTACGCGGAGCGGCGGCCGCCGAGATCGGGAACCAGCACGATGGCACGCGTTCCTTTACCGCGCCGCAGGGTTCCTTCCAGGCGAACGTGGCCCTGGCCTTCGAGCACCACCATCTCCGCGCCCTCGTGCTGCAACGCCTCCGCGCGCTCTTTGCGCGCGTTGTCCACCAACGTGTGCATGCGCTTTCGAAACGCATCCGCGTTGATCGAGCCCTTCTTCGCCGTTTCGAGAGCGATCAAAGCGTTCGTGTCATCGGCGCTGGAACCACCCGTCAGCCCGACGAGCTCTTCGAACACCCGGGTCGCCTCGTCGTTCTTGTTCAGCGCCTTGAAGCTCATGGCCTCGGTGCGCAGCGCATCTTCCGCCGCGTCGGGATCGAGGCGCGCGCGCGCTTTCTCCACTTCGGCAATCGATTCCTGGTAGCGCCCGAGATCGCGCAGCGCTCGTGCGTGCAACCCGTACGTCTGTCCGAGGTAGAGCGGCGCCGGCTGCGCCTTGCTGCCCCACGCAATCGCCGTCTCGCACACCTTGGCTGCCGCGGCCGGGTCGTGTTTGTGATCGAGAAGAAACGCGGCGTAGAGGTTGGTGCTCGCCACGTCGTAGGGGTTGATGTCGAGGATGCGTTGGAACGAGCGCTGCGCGGAATCCAGGTCGTTGCTCAGCGTGTAGAGATCGGCGAGCCAGCGCAGGTAGACGACCTGCTTGTCGAGCGGCGTGTCGCCCTTGAGAAGGGATTCGAGACGGGCGATCTGCTGCTGGGTGCCCTGGCGCGTGTCGACAGCCCCGCCCGAGTCCTGCGACTGCGCCGCGACCGCGGCGCAAAGGAACGCTATCGCAATAGCGGCCACACGTTTCATCATAATCCCAGGTCCGGAGCAATGGCCTTTAGCGCAGAGAGTACGTTAGCGATGTGTTCCTCTTCGGTGATACCCAGCAGCTCCGCGCCGCGACGGATGTCGTCGCGCGAAACGTTGCGCGCGAACGCCTTGTCCTTGAGCTTCTTCTTCACCGAGGACGGTTCGACATCTTCGAGCTTTTTCGACGGGCGCACCAGCGCCACCGCCGTGCAGAATCCGGAGAGCTCGTCCACCGCGAAGAGTGTCTTCTGCATCGCGGTGTGGCGTGCCACGCCCGTGTGATCCGCGTGCGAGAGAATGGTCTGGATGAGCTCTTCGTCGATTCCGCGCGCGCGCAGAATCTCCGCGCCTCGAAACGGATGGTCATCGAGCGACGGGTAGATCTCGTAGTCGAAGTCGTGCAGGAGACCGGCGACACCCCAGGCCTCGACGTTCTCGCCGGCGCGAGCGGCGTACCACCGCATCGCGCCTTCGACGGCCAGGGCGTGCTTGAGGAGACTATCCCCTTTGGTGTGCTCGGTCAGGATTGCGAACGCTTCAGGACGGGTCGGAAAGGTCACTGGGTCTCCGGACTCGGGGACGGGCGGCGCTTTCGCGCCGCAGCCATATCGTCTATATTGGGAACTCGTTTAGCCGCGATTCGAAGGCGTTTCAGCGAATTCGCGGGCATGCAGAACCTGTGCTCGATAATGATAGTATGAACGCTCCCGCAAGTTCCAAAGAAAAACGCCGCACGGCCCTTCGCACCATTTTCCGCTACCTGCGTCCGTATCGCGTCCAGCTCGCACTGGGCGGGCTGGCGCTGTTGATCGCGGATCTGCTCGTGCTCGCCAATCCGTGGATCATGAAGACCGCGATCGACGCGCTCTCGCGCGGCATCACCAAGCGCGAGCTGCTCACCTACGCCGGGCTGCTGGTATTGCTGACGCTCGTCGGCGGTGTATTTCGATTCTTCATGCGCCGCATCATGATCGGCGTGTCGCGTCTTGTGGAAGTGGACATGCGCGCGGACTTCCTGCGCCACCTGCAGCTCTTGAGTCCGTCGTTCTATCACCGCCATCGCACCGGCGAGCTCATGGCGCTCGCCACCAACGACCTGAACGCGGTGCGCACGCTTGTCGGCCCCGCCGTGATGTACTCCATGAACACGGTGGTGATCGGCACCATGGCGATCACGCTGATGATGACGCTGTCGTGGAAACTCACCGTGGCGGTGCTGGCGCCGATGGCCGCGATGGCCGTGGGCGTGTATTTCAGCGTGAAGGTGATCCACCGCCTCTTCGAGCGCGTGCAGGCGCGCTTTGCAAGCATCAACGCGCGCGCCCAGGAAAACCTGAGCGGCATCCGCGTGGTGAAGGCGTACGCGCGCGAAGATTACGAGACCAAAGAGTTTGAAACGCTGAGCGAACACTACGTGGAAGAGAACATGAAGCTCTTCAAGGTGCAGAGTCTCCTGCAGCCCTTGTTCGCGACGGTGGCCGGGCTGGGCGTGCTCGCCATCCTGTACTTCGGCGGCCGCCAGGTGATCGGCGAGCAAATTACCCTCGGCACCTTCGTGGCTTTCAATGGATACCTGATGATGCTTGTGTGGCCGATGATCGCGCTCGGCTGGGTGATGAACATGACCGAACAGGGTCTGGCATCCATGCAGCGTATCAACGACGTAATGGCGGAGCAGTCGGACATCGTCGACAACGGACACCTGGTTCCGGACGATGCATCGATTGTGTTCGAGAATGCCTCGTTCGGCTACGCCGGCGGACGCGAGGTGCTGCGCAACATCAACCTGAAGATCAAAAACGGCGAGAGCGTCGCCATCGTCGGCGCCACCGGCTCCGGCAAGACCACGCTGATTTCGCTCATTCTGCGCCTCTACGACCCGACCCAGGGTGTCGTTCGCGTGGGCGGGCGTGACGTCCGCGACATGTCGTTGGAAACCCTGCGCGCGCTGGTGGGTCTCGTCCCGCAGGACATCTTCCTGTTTTCGGAGACGATTCGCGAGAACATCGGTTTTGGTGTTCCGGAATTGCCGGACCCGATGATGCAGCTGGTGGCGCACACGGCGGCGATTCACGACGAAGTGATGGAATTTCCCGAGCGCTTCGAATCGATGATTGGCGAGCGCGGGATCAACCTGTCGGGCGGGCAGAAGCAGCGGGTGGCGATCGCGCGCGCGCTGGCGCGCCAGCCCCGCATCCTGATTCTCGACGACGCGCTTTCCAGTGTGGATGCCACCACGGAAGAGAAGATTCTCAATTCACTGCGCGGCGAGATCGAGAACCGGACGGCCATTCTCATCTCGCATCGTGTCTCCACCGCGCGCCAGGCGGACCGCATTGTGGTCCTCGACGACGGCGCCATCGCGGAGCAGGGAACGCACGAAGAGCTGATTGCCCTCAACGGCCTCTACGCCGAAATGCACCACAAGCAGATGTTGATGGTCGCGCTCGAGAAGGAGTGACGTGGAGTACATCCAGGCCGACGAGCTGCAGGAAAAGCCGTACGACAACCGCTTGATGAAGCGGCTCATGCGCTACCTCACGCCCTACAAGCGCATGGTGGTGTTCAGCGTGCTCCTGCTCGCCGTCGAGTCATTGCTGGAGCTGGCGCCGCCGTTTCTCACCAAGATGGCGATCGACAGGTACCTCACGCCGGTGGGGCACGTGGAGCTCGGTATTCGTCTCGCGGGGCTGCTCAAGATCGTGCTGATCCTGGGTGCGGCGCTGATCGGCGGCTTCATCTCGTCGTACCTGCACGGACTCATCATGAGCCTGGTGGGGCAGCGCGTGATGTTCGACATGCGCATGCAGATCTTCCGCAAGCTGCAGACGCTCGATGTGTCGTTCTTCGATCGCAACCCGGTCGGCCGCCTGATGACGCGCCTCACCAACGACGTCGAGACCCTGAACGAAATGTTCACGTCGGGTGTGGTGGCGATCTTCCTCGATATTTTTACGCTGGCGGGAATCGTAGTGGTGCTGCTCTGGCTCAACTGGAAGCTGGCGCTGATCACATTCACCGTGCTCCCTCTGTTGTATGTGTGCGCGCACATGTTCCGCATCAAGGCGCGCGAGTCGTATCGCAACGTGCGTATCGCCCTGGCGGCGCTCAATACGTTCCTGCAGGAAAACGTGACCGGCATGAGCGTGGTGCAGATCTTCAACCGCGAGCAGGGCCAGTTCCGCCGCTTCAAGAGCCTCAACAAGGAACTCTATGACGCCAACATCCAGGGCGTCATGGCATACGCGGTGTTTTATCCCGCCGTCGAATTCCTGAGCTCGGTGGCGATCGCCATGATCATCGCCTTCGGCGGGCTCGATGTGATGGGCGGGCTCATGACCTTCGGCTCGCTGGTCGCGTTCATCCAGTACGCGCAGCGCTTCTACCGCCCCATCAGCGATCTCTCGGAGAAGTACAACATCCTGCAATCCGCGATGGCGTCGTCCGAGCGCATCTTCGGCGTGCTCGACCGCGAGCCGCGCATCGTCGACCCCGCGCAACCGGCGAGTGTTCCCGACGAACCCACCGAAGTCGTGTTCGACCATGTGTCGTTCACATATGCAACCGGCGACGAAGTGCTGCACGACGTGAGCTTCAAGGTGGGCGCGGGTGAGAAGGTTGCGATCGTGGGTTATACGGGCGCCGGCAAGACCACCATCATCAGCCTGCTCTCGCGCTTCTACGACGTGAACCAGGGCCGCATCCTGATCGGCGGACACGACGTGCGCGAGTACCGCCTGCGTGATCTCCGCCACCACATTGCGACCGTGCTGCAGGACGTGTTTCTTTTCTCCGGCAGCGTGGCGCACAACATTCATCTCGGCAATCCCGAGATCGGCGATGAAAAGATCCGCGAGGTGGCGCGCTACATCAACGCGGAAAAGTTCATCGAGCGCCTCCCCAGGAAATATGAAGAGGAAGTCGGTGAGCGGGGAAGCTCGCTCTCGGTGGGCGAGCGCCAGCTGCTCTCATTCGCGCGCGCGCTCGTATACGACCCCACGATCCTCGTGCTCGACGAAGCCACTTCCAGCGTCGACACCGAGACCGAGTACCTGGTGCAGGATGCGCTGCGCAAGTTCATGGCCAACCGCACGTCGATCGTGATCGCACACCGTCTCTCCACCATCCGCTACGTCGACCGCATCATCGTGCTGCACAAGGGACGCGTGGTCGAAGAGGGCACGCACGCCGAGCTGCTCGCACAGAACGGCCACTACGCCAAACTCTACGAACTCCAGTTCAAGGAACAGGAGTCCCGGGAGCTGGCCGACTAAGTTTCCGCCCACCCGAAAAATCTTTCCAATTTCGCGTTCGGTTTGCCCGGTTCCGGGATTTTATCGGATGTAGTACCTCGACCGATCGCGGCAGAAATGGCAATTTGTCATCCACCTTTCCCCCGATGACACGCGATCGCTCGAGGTTCCTGCCGCGCTTCGCGCGAAACACCCGGGGGGTTCCGTCATGCGAACGATTCTTGGCCTTGCTCTCGCTCTTTTTGTCGTCGCACTTGCAACCCCGTCACTGGCCCAGGCACCAGAGCATCTCTGGAGTGAGGGCTTTGGGGGCTTCAACAATGACTTTGGAAATGCGATAGCGGTGGACGCCGCGGGGAACGTGGTGGTGGTCGGGGGGTTCTCGCAAGCCGTGAGCTTCGGGGGGCCGACCCTTGTGAGCGACTCGGGCTCGGAGGACATCTTCATGGCCAAGTACGATGCGAACGGGGCTCACCTGTGGAGCAAGCGTTTCGGGGGGCCGGGCAGTGATGTGGCCTCCGGTGTAGCCGTCGATGGCTCGGGAAACATATTTGTGACAGGGTCGTTTCACGGCGCTGTGAATTTCGGAGGCGGTAATGTCGTGTCTCCAGGGGGGAACGCCAGCATGTTCCTGGCCAAGTACGATGCGAACGGGGCTCACCAGTGGAGTGAGGGCTTCGGGGGAGCGGGGGACCCGAATAGCGGCGCGGTGGGGAATGCTATCGCGTTGGATGGTTCGGGGAACGTGGTGGTGGCGGGCACCTTTGCGGGTACCGTAAACCTTGGAGGCGGCAACGTCGTGGGCGCAGGAAACTTCGACATGTTCCTGGCCAAGTACGACGCTAACGGCGCGCATCAGTGGAGCCACGGTTTTGGAGGGGTGGGTTTTGATTGGGGCCTGGGTGTCGCGGTGGACGGATCCGGGAACGTCGTGGCGACTGGCAACTTCGAAGGCACCGTAAACTTCGGAGGCGGGAACCTTGTGAGCGCGGGGGGCTACGACATGTTCTTAGCGAAGTACGATCCCAACGGGGTGCACGTGTGGAGTCGGCGTTTCGGAGGCTCCGGCGGTGATCAAGGCAGTGGTGTCGCGGTGGACGGTTCGGGGAACGTGGTCGTGACGGGTGCATTCGAAGGCACCGCCAACTTCGGCGGCGCGAACCTCGTGAGTGCCGGAAGCGGCGACATTTTTCTGGCGAAGTACACCGCGAACGGAGTGCACCAGTGGAGCGAACGTTTCGGCGGAGTCGGTTCTGATGGTGGTAATGCGGTCGCAGTGGATGGTTCGGGGAACGTGGTCGTAACGGGGGCATTCGCGGCCAGCGTGTACTTCGGGGGCAACCTCGGCTGGTCCAGCGCCGGGGCCGAGGACATGTTCATCGCCAGATTCAGCGCGGGTGGCGCGTACCAGTACAGCCGGGCAGGTGGGGGGACGAGTGATGATTATGGGGAGGCCGTTGCGGTGGACGGGTCCGGGAAAGCGGTGGCGACCGGGAGCTACAGTGGCGCCGCGGACTTCGGAGGCGCGAGCCTCGCCGGTTCGGGAGGCAACGACATCTTCATCGTGAAGTACGGTAGCGAACCGTTACTCCTCCAAATCAAAGATCTCCCGCTCGACCAGGGTGGAGTTCTCAAGGTCTTTTTCTCGGCGTCATCTCATGACGG
>DATEHD010000033.1:0-3452 GCA_035279765.1 Candidatus Krumholzibacteriia bacterium
GGCCTGCTTCACCCATGCCGCGAACTGCTTCTCGTCGAGCTCACCTTCGTGAATATCAAGGTAGCGCACGTCTTCCTGCTTGGACGCGCCCGGCGGAAGCGGCTGCAAGGATGCGCCGCGAAAAAACGCCACTTTAATGAACGTTGTATAGCAGTGAAAACTCAGAAACCACCCGTTGCCCGGAATGCCGTAGAAAGGCGAGTTCCATTTCACGGCTTTCTGGACGAGTGGAATACTCGTGACGATGATTGCATCGAGGCGGCGCGCCACGTCGCGCTTCCACCCCGGAACGGCCGCGATGTAGGCGCGCACCGGCGCGGCTCCGTCGGCCTTCGCGACCTGCGGATTGCCGCCGGAAAGCAGCTTCGGCCTGGCTTTCGCCTTCGAAGCGCGTTTGGTTTTTGACTTCGCCCTGGTCTTGGCCACGGACCCTAGCGCTGCTTCTTCATACTATTGAACGCCACCGCCGCCTTCACCAGCGCCTTGAACGCACGCGGGTCGACCTTGTCGCCCTCGCGGATATCAATCGCGCGGCGCGTGCCGGCATCCAGGCTCGCGTTGAACAGATGCGCCGGATCCGGAAGGCTGGCGCCGTACGCGAATGTGAGCTTCACGTAGCTCTTGTAGATTTCGCCGGTGCATATCATCCCGTTGTGCGACCAGAGCGGAACGCCGGTGGGATTCATCGGCTTTTTCCACTTCTGCTCTTCGCTGATGCCGGGATCGGCTTCCAGGATCAGATCGCGCATACGCGCGAGTGTGTTCTCGCGCCAATCCTCGGTCGGAATTGCGGCGGACTTCGACTTCGCCGCCACCTTCCGCGGCGCGGCCGCGGCTTTGGACTTCGCCTTCGACTCTTTCTTGCTCGACTTACGTTTGGACACTGCCATTTCAACCTCCACGGGGTGCGCCGAGCTTAGCGGATTCGTACGCCGGACGCTACGTGGTCACCACGACGCGGCAAGTCGGTCAATTGAAGAAGCTCGATGCGGGCGCCGCGTCGACAAAGCCGTGATAACCTTCCAGGTCCGCAACTCAGGGTATTGATGAGGAGCGCCCATACTCGACTGGAAGGACAAGGTCCTGCATGCCTCGCTCGACCTCGGCAACAGCGCGCTGATGGGAGCCGACATTCCCACCGCCGAGCCCATGCGCAGCGCCTACGTGAGCCTCACCATCGATCGCGAGGAAGACGCCGAGCGAATCTACGACCAGCTTGGAAATGGCGGCGAGATTTTCATGAAGATGGAGAAAACCTTCTTCGCCAACCGTTTCGCCATGCTGCGCGACAAGTTTGGCACGTCGTGGATGCTCATCCAGGGAGTGAACGAAGACGGGATGTGAGCAGTAGAACCTATTGGTGCGCCGAACCCGCGGCACTCGCGGCCTGGACGGGCGGCTCGGGCAGATTGGCGGAGCGAAGTACGCCTTCCCGCACCGATTCCCACACGAACTTGATGAGGGATACCTCGGGCAACCGCGGGCGATCGATCGTAACCACCGTGACCGAATCATCGGCGTCATCGGGATTCGATTGGTGGACTTTTCTCGCAAGCATGAAGGTCGTGAACTTGTCACTCAGGTCGCGCGTGTGACTGTCCTGGTCGAGCATTTCGAACTTCAGTGCGTGATACGGAAGCCGCACGGTGCCGGTGGCCCGGTCCCCGCGCATGGCAATGTCGGCGTTCAGCGAATCGATGGTTCCTTCCTTGACGCGAATTCCCTTCAGGTTGATCAGGAGCTTGTTGAGCGAGGTGACATCCATCCGCCCCATGGTCGCATGGTAGTCCATCTTGAGCGGCTTCGACGCGAGATCGTAGCGGAACCTGGCATTCAGCACGCCGGAATTTGCCAGCCGCGTGTGGACGTCGATCACGCAATCCTCGGGTCCCGTGCCATGAACCGTGGTGATGTTGCTGACGGTTGCGTTCATGTCGGCGAAACGAAAGGTGCCAGCGCGTTCCGCAGTCAAGGATCGCTCGGCGTATTGCAGATCACCGTTCACCACGCGCAGCGTGCCGATTCGAATGGGGCGGGCGCTTGCCATGAGCACCTCGTGCGGCATCCGCTTCGGCCCCCGACTCCTGGATGCAATGTGACGATCGAGGAACATCTGCGCCTGGGGATTGTCGAGCTCGATTTCATCGACATCGATCGACCCGTGGCGCAGGGCTCGGAAATTCACACCGCGGCAAACGACCATCGGCAGGCGAAACGACGCCCGCGTTCGCAGCGGAGCAGCACGGGACGCTTGCCCCTGGAGCGAGTCGGAGGCAATCGTGACCCCGGTGGCGGAAATGGTGCCCCGGAAGGGATCGCTGTGGGCCGACTCGACGTGGACGGAATATTTTCCGCCAAATTCGCGGGTGAGGCGTTTTTCGATGTAGGCGGGACGGGTGTAATGATAAGCCAGCCCGGCCACCACGAGCATGCCCGCAATCACCACGCTGCCCAGAGCCACCAGGATACGCCGCAACCTGCTCACGCTCCCCGTTCCGCTCCGAGATGAAGGAGGCAGGTCATGCTATGCCACAGTCTTTCGCCATCAAGAAAAAGTAACCATCGTCGCGTCCAACCATCAATCCGCAACGCAGGGTATTACGGCCGACTCTAACCATTACATGACCCGGGAAGACACGGAACGTGCCGTCCGTATCATCCCTTTACAACATGACTTGACGGGAATACGCCTGTGGGTGGAAAGTTTGGGTCCGAGCTCAGCACCCCGGGCGCGCACCACGGACCCAGTGGGAGGTAAAAGGTATGAAGCTCATGTTCCGTTATTCAATCGCCGCATTGCTGCTCGTCGTCATTTCGACAAGCTCGATTCAAGCAGCCGAAAACGAAGGCAAGTGGTCCATCGGAATCCACCCCGGTGTGTACAAGCTGGTCTTGTCCGACCACTCCGACCCATGGACGCCAGGCTGGCTCGTCAACGCCGACGTGAAGTACGGGTTGACGAACCGCTGGTCGCTCGGTGTCGAAGGCAGCTGGATGAAAACCTACGCCGCGGATTTCAGCGGCAAGAGTGCCAGCGACGGCGCCGGCGCGTCGTTCAGCAAGGTTGACGACGGAGCGCAGCAGCGCGCGTACCTCGCCGGCCTGATCGGGCAGTACAACTTCACCGAAGACAGCAAGTGGACACCGCATTTCGATGTCGGCGCAGGAATGTACATCTGGAAATGGACCGACAAGGACGGCAACACGCTTCTGTCGAACAGCCCCGTGCTGGATGTTCCGAATACAAGAGTTTATGCACCACCGCTCGACAAGGCGGGCCAACCCTATGAGCTCAAGGACCAGGAGCTGTACGTGATGGCCGGCCTCGGCCTTGATTACAAAGCTTCTGATCTGATTTCGATCGGACTGGGTGCGCGCTTTCGATATCTCACGCACGTCTTCACCAGTTTTACTGACAACAAGGACGTGGTGGGAACGGGTGACGCCGACCT
>DATEHD010000034.1:0-7704 GCA_035279765.1 Candidatus Krumholzibacteriia bacterium
GGCGAATTCGAAGGGCGCTCCGCGTTCTCGTCCTGGCTGTTCGTGATTGCGCGCAACCGCTGCTACAACGAGATGCGCAACGATGCGCGCCGCGGAGATGTCGATCTCGAGACCATCGAAAGCGACGAGGTTTCGATCGACGAACGCATCGAGAAGGAAATACAGGGACGCCGCCTGACGGAAGCCGCCGCGCGGGTGCTCGACACCACCGAGCAGCGCGCGATCTGGCTGCGGTACCTGGAGAGAATGCCTGTGGACGAGATCACGACCGTGTTGAATCTCGATCAGAAAACAGGCGCTCGTGCCGTGCTGCAACGCGCGCGACGAAAGCTGAGATCGGCACTGGAGGAGGCCTGAACCGCGGGAGCCGCGGGAAGGAGTGACACGATGAACGAATGCATTCCCGTCGAACAGCTGGGAGCGCTCAGGCAACTGCGCGAGGATGACCCCCGGCGCCGCCACGCGGCGTCGTGTCCGCGCTGCAGCTCGCTCCTGTTCGCATATGAAGAATTCGTGCGGGCGAACCAACGCCCGGACGCAAGAGTGGACGAAGCCGAGGCAGACCTCGCGCGTTTCATCTCGACGCACATCGAAACCGCGCCCGCGGAAAAAATCTCCGGAGCCCCGCGTCGCGGCCGCGGGCGCTGGTTTGATTTCTCATTCATGAAGATGGCCGCGGTATCCGCCGCCGTGGTGCTGATGGCGGTGGTGCTTGTGCGCTGGCAGCCGTGGGAATCGAAATCGATCGTGTACCGCGGGGAGCCGTCGGCGCAGTTCAGCGACCTGGCGGCCGTGCGTTCGGCCGGCGGCAACGTCGACGTGCGCTGGAATGCGGTGCCCCATGCCGACGCGTATCGGGTGACGATCCTCGGCGCGGACCTGGCCGAGATCACGCGGCTCGATCCGGCGCCGGCGCTTTCTGCGCGCCTGGTACCCGGAGCGAACGCGTACTACTGGCAGGTGACGGCGCTCCAGGAAGGCGCCGAGATTCTCACCTCGGACCCCCAGCGTCTGCCGTAGAGGTCATCACGACTTCACGTGCTGCTGGTGCTTCTTGCGCCAGATGTGCGGCGGCTCGAACGCGGGTTTCGGTCCCGCATCGGCTGCACGGATGATGCGATCGGCGAGATCGGGAAAGCCATTGTCGCCGAAGTGGCGCACGTTCTCATACGCCAGCCCGTATCCCAACAACTTCACTCCCAACAGTTCACCATCCACGAAGACGTGCGCGAGGCGCCGGTGGTAGATGTCACGTCCGTCGTACGCGAGCTCGACCACGTGCGCGCGCGTGATGATGGCGCGCGTGGACTCCGCCGCGGCCGGACCGAAGGGCTGGTCCTCGTTGATGCCGACGGCCGGGTTCTTGACCTCGGGGGTATCGATGCCGAGCACCCGGATGGGCGTCTTCTTGACGAAGAAGGTGTCGCCATCGTCGAAGGTGATGTCGCGCACCGGGACCACCACCGCGCCGGGATACGACGACCGGCGTGAGCCGGCTTCGCCGCGGCTGCACGACAGCGCGACCGCCGCGAGCAGAAAAACAAGCCCCGGAAATTGTCGCAGCGCCCGCATCTCCTTATCTTCTTTGAAGACGAAGGTGGATTGCAACCGCCCCGATCGTTATTCCTGGCGGCTTCGCCTTTTTGGTATACTCGCCCCGCATGGCATCACTTGTCCGGGCGCGCGACACGCGCTGTCGTGACGGCCGGATCGGCCGCTGGCCAGGAGTTGAACATGCGTAATGACATTACAATCCGGGTCGCCGGCGAAGGCGGCGAGGGCGTTATCAGCACCGCGGAGATTCTGACCCGCGCCGCGGTGGACTCCGGCCTCGACGTTTTCACCTTCCGCTCCTATCCCGCTGAGATCAAAGGCGGACTTGCCATGATGCAGGTCCGCATGAGCACCGAAACCCTGACCTCCATCGGCCGCGACGCCGACGTCCTCATGGCCTTCAACCAGGAAGCCATCGACGTCTGGGGCGCCCGCATGAGCCCGGGGGGCGTGCTCCTCTACGACCCCAAGCACGGCACCGTCCCGCCCGACTATCCCTTCGCGCACATGCAGATTCCGCTGCACGAGATTGCGATGAAGGAGACCGGCGCGCGCATCGCCAAGAACATCATTGCGCTGGCGTCGATGGTGAAGGTGCTCGACATTCCGCCGCGCTTTGCGCGCGACTTGATCGTCAAGCAGTTCAAGCGCAAGGGCGAGGAAGTCGTCGCCACCAACTTGAAAGCATTCGACGCCGGGCTTGGCACCTTGAACGGTGATCCGCGCCTTGCGGGCATGAAGCTCGCGCGGCCGGCATCGGAGACGAAGCAGGCCGGGCGCATGATTCTCTCCGGCAACCAGACACTGAGCATGGGAGCGATCGCGGGCGGGTGCCGGTTCGTCGCGGGGTATCCGATCACGCCCGCCACCCAGGTGCTCGAGTTCATGATGAAGCATTTGCCCGCCTTCGGCGGCAACGTGATCCAGGCCGAGGATGAAATCGCGGCCATCGCGGCGTGCCTGGGTGCGTCCTATGCCGGCACCAAGGCCATGACCGCGACGTCGGGCCCGGGGCTGTGTCTCATGAGCGAGCTCATCGGCATGGCGTCGATGTCGGAGATTCCCGTGGTCATCACCGACGTGATGCGCAGCGGTCCCGGCACCGGCATGCCGACCAAGACCGAGCAGGCCGACCTCATGTACGCGATTCACGGCAGCGCGGGCGAATCGCCGCGCATCGTGCTGGCGGCCACGAGCGTAGAAGACTGCTACTACCAGGCCATCCGCGCCTTCAACCTGGCGGAGCGCTATCAGCTCCCGGTGATTCTGCTCTCCGACCAGTCGATGGGCTATCGCACCAAGACCATGGACCGCCTGCGCACGGACAACATCGCGATTGAGAATCGTGTGCATCCGGACGCGGCCGCCCTCGCGGACTACAAGCGTTTCGCCGACACCGACACCGGTGTCTCGCCGACAATGATTCCCGGGATGGAGGGAGCCTCGTACATCACCAGCGGTCTCGAGCACGACGAGTGGGGACACGCGAGCTATACGCCGGAGAATCGCGCGCGCATGACTGCCAAACGCTTCCGCAAAATGGAGACGCTGGCGCGCGAGCTCGAACGCGATGGCGACGGAGTGTTCGATGCGCCGCAGGATGCGGAGGTCGGCATCATCGGCTGGGGCTCCACCGAAGGAACCATTCGCGAAGTGGTCGAGCGCCTGGGTGCGCAGGGCACAAGAGTCGCGCATTACCATCCGCGCGTTCTGTATCCGCTGGCGGAGAACACGGTGAAGAAGTTCATCGCGCCGCTGAAGAAGGTCCTGGTGCTGGAAGAGAACTACACGGGACAGTTCGCGCAGCACCTGCGGGCGCACGTTTCATTCAACGGCACCGAGATCGTGCGCGTCAACCAGTGCTCAGGGCTTCCGTTCACGCCCGACGAAGTGCAGGCCGCCATCGCACAGCACGTGTGACCGCGTTAAGGAGAGACATGTCCGAAGAAACCACGCTGCTCAAACCCAAGGACTACAAGGCCGACGTCGAACCCATCTGGTGCCCCGGTTGCGGGGATTTCGGCGACCTGGCCGCGTTCACGCAGGCGCTCGCTGCCATGCAGCTCAAGACCAGCGACATCTGCATTGTGTCGGGTATCGGTTGCTCCGGGCGCTTCTCGCACTTCATCAAGGGCTACGCGTACCACACCTCGCATGGGCGCGCAGTGCCTACCGCCATCGGTGTGAAAACCGCCAATCCGAAACTCAAGGTGTTCGTGGTGGGCGGCGACGGCGACGGCTTGTCGATCGGCGGCGGTCATCTTCCGCACGCGGCGCGGCGCAACCCGGACATCACGTACATGATCCTGGACAACGCCATCTACGGCCTCACCAAGGGGCAGACATCGCCCACGTCACCCTTCGGCATGGTGACAAGCACCAGCCCGACCGGTCTGGAAGACCCGCCGCTGGATCCGCTCCGGATGTTCCTTTCCTACGGGGTGAGCTTTGTGGCGCGCGGGTTCTCCTCCGACGTCAAAGGGGTCGCCAAACTGGTGCAGGCGGCCGTCGAGCACCGCGGCTTTTCGATCGTCCAGTTGATCTCGCCGTGCCCGACCTTCAACCAGGTCATTACCTTCGACTTCATGAAGGAACGCGTGGTGCCACTTCCGGATAGCCACGATCCCACGGACCTGGATGCGGCCTTCCGGATGGCGCTCGACCCTGAGCACTATTACACGGGTGTCTTTTATCGGAACGACAGGCTGGCGACGATGGAAGACAAGCTCGAGGCCCAGCGCAAGCAGACCATGGACAAGCAGGCCCGGACTCTCGACGCCCTGATCGCTCAATACTAATGAGGGGCTGTCATCCGGCTCCCAGCGGGGTGACAGCGGACCGGCCACTCCTTTTCTCCCAAGCTATTTCTCGGAAAATGGATGACTTGACCTTGGTTACCCGACCGGGGTAAAATAAGGGCCTCTCTAGGTATTTGTACCCGCGCCAGGAAACGATACGGTGCGGGTCGATGTGCACCGAGATTGAGTTTGCGTCTCGCGCAGGGCGGTGGGCAAGCCGCCAGATTGTAGGGATTCAGTACCACAGTCATGGGTCGCGAGTAGTCCCCCCGCTGGTGTGCTCGGGCACTTTCCACCCACAGCTGTACGCAGTGTGTTTTTCGCGTTCGCGCATTGTGCGCTTATACGTTCGAATTCTTGTCTGGTGAAGGAGGCGGAGTATGAAGGCTGTGCTCGTGGTTCTTCTCTCCCTTATGGTCGCGGTTCCCGCATTTGCAGGAGCGCCGACCAACGGCACGTATAAATCGACGGACATCGGCGGAACGATGCTGCCGGGCCGTTACAGTGAATCATGGTTCCCGACCAAGCTGCAGAACAACAACACGCTCAACGAGAAGTCGTGGGATGGTTCGACGCTCGGTGGCCAGTGGTGGTGGTACTGTCCGTGGATCACGGGTGCGCCAACGCTGCTGTTGAACACTGTCAACGGTGCTGGCAACGGTATCAAGATCTGGCGCGCAACCTACACCGGCGGCTACTGCTGGATCAACGGCACCGGCCCGTGGGCGGGCGGCGATCCGTCGTACCTGGCCAACATCAACACGTGGGTCGGTATCATCACGGAAACCTATTCCAACTTCCAGGAAGTCGGATCGGTTCGTAATCATCAGGCCACGGCGAATTTTGTGGGCTACAACGCGGAGTGCATGAGCCTCGTCATTGAAAATGCCGAGAAGCTCAGCGACACAACGCACGGCCCGCTGCCGGCCAACTTCCCTGATTTCTGGTTCTGGACGCCCTGCACAAGCATCGGCACGGCCGGTCCCGGCGAATGGGGAGATGTCGACAGCATCACGTTTACAGTCACCGATTGCCAGTCGGTTGCCACCGAGCCCACGACGTGGGGCGCGGTCAAGGCGAAGTATCGCAATTAGTGCTCACCATGTGTTCACGTGGTTCGATCGATTGAACAAGACGACCACCAGGAGGACGAAGGCATGAGGAATGCGATTTTGGTTTTGATTCTGACAGGAGTGCTCGTGGTGAGCGCGGCTGCTGTTTACGCCGGCGCGCCCTTGAGCGGAACGTGGAAATCCACAAACAGTGATTTCGACGAAGGTACCGCGACCACCAAGTGGGCCGGGACCAATTACCTCGGTGTGGGCAACGTGCTGTACGGCCGTTCCTATGCCGGCGGTGTTTTCACCAACGACTGGACGATCAGCTGCCCGACGGCAGTCGCCGTGACAGCCATCGTTCCCATTTCGGGCACGACCGGTAACGCGATCTACATGATCACGTATTCCGGCGGCTATGTGACGCTGGGCGGCCCGGGCAATCCGTGGAACGGCGGCGACGCGGTGTATACCGGCGTCATCGACACGTACACGGAGATTCGCACCATCCAGTACGCCAGTGGCAAGCTTGTCGGCGCCACGAGCGACCATTCGGTGAATGCGCACATCCAGGGCTATCCCGAGAGCTGCGTGGCGTGGGGCATCGGCAACGGTGTTCTGCGTGGCGGTGGCGCGGCGACGGCGCCGTTCCCGCTCAACTTCGGTGTCCTGCAGTCGGTGAAGAGCAGCGGCTATCCGGACTACCCGACGGCTGCTTGCGCTCTCTCGCCGACCGGACCGGGACACTGGGACGACATCCGCGACCTGACGATTTCGATCACGGGTTGCGCGGTGGCGACGGAGCCCACGACGTGGGGTGCCGTGAAGGCCAAGTATCGCGACTAGTCGCGGTTTGATTTAGAACGCGTTCCTCGTTTTTGCGAAAGGGGATCTCCGCTCTTTACGGGAGCAGGGATCCCCTTTTCGTTTTTGATCGTATTTCTTGCTATCGTATTGCTTGCCTTGTCGAGCTCGCGAAACTTTTCTCACGCGAATTGCTCAACTCCGCGCGTTGCTCAATTGTAAATTCTCCCGTCCTCCCCAAGAAAATGCTTGTGCGCGGTTGACTGCGCAGTGAAGCGGCGCTAACATCGCGCAGCAATTCAACCGCGCGCGCCCCGCGCAATCCCAGCCGTAGTTTTCTAAGGAGGCGACCGAGTATGCGAATCGTGCTCACGCTTTTCCTGTGCATCGTGGTAAGTGTGCCGGCGTTCGCCGGTCCGCCCGCCAACGGCACCTACACCTCAACGGACATCGGTGGCAGCATGCTGCCGGGCCGCTACAGCGAGTCTTGGTTTCCCACCAAGCTTTCCGTCAACAACACGTTGGATGAAGCTTCGTGGAACGGGACCACCCTGGCGACTCAGTGGCACTGGTACTGTCCGTGGGTTGCACTTCCCCCCGTCCTTCTCGTCAACACCGTGAATGGATCGGGAAATGGCCAGAAAATCTGGAAGGTGACGTACTCGGGCGGATATTGCTGGCTCGATGGAGCGGGTCCATGGGCCGGCGGCGATGCGGTGTACACAGCCAACATCAACACGTGGACTGCGATCGTAACCGAGACGTACTCTAACTTCATCGAAGTCGGAACCGTCCGTAACCACGACGCGACGGCCACGTTCAATGGTTATAACCAGGATTGCATGAGCCTGTCGGTGACCAACGCCGAGAAGTTCGGCGACTCCAACAGCGGCGCACTCCCCGCCAACTTTCCTGATTTGTTGAACTGGATCGGGTGCGTCACGCTGCCCGCTACCGCTCCCGGCGAGTGGGGAGACGTCGATGGCATCACGTTCACCGTTTTTGGTTGCACGCCGCTCGCGACGCAGCCGACGACGTGGGGCGCTGTGAAGTCGAAGTACAGGAACTAAACACGTGGCCAGGCCATCATCCATCGCAACGTAACGACCAGGGAGGTCGTCGAAAATGAAAAATGCGATACTGATTCTGCTTCTGACCGCCGTCATGGTGGCGAGCGCGGCTGCTGTTTACGCCGGACCGCCACTCAGCGGCACGTGGAAGTCGACAAACAATGATTTCGACGAGGGTGTTGCGACCACCAAGTGGTCCGGGACGAATTACCTCGGCCTGGGCAACGTGCTGTACGGTCGTTCATCTTTCACCGGTTTATTCACCAACGACTGGACGATCAGCTGTCCCACGGCCGTTGCCGTCACGGCCATCGTGCCCATCTCGGGAACGACGGGCAACGCGATCTACATGATCACGTATTCCGGCGGCTATGTGACGCTGGGCGGCCCGGGCAATCCGTGGAACGGCGGCGACGCGGTGTA
>DATEHD010000035.1:0-6963 GCA_035279765.1 Candidatus Krumholzibacteriia bacterium
TGGGCGCGGTGATCTTGATAAAACCATGCTGCGCCGCCAGGTGACAGGCGTTGCAGGAATCAATCAGCTTCGTGTAGCCCGCGCTGGAGATGGCCCAGCTCGACGCCTTGATCGACTTGTCCAACGGCGCGATTGACGGCACCAGCATGGCGTTCATCAGCGGGCCCACCGCGATCTTGTCGTAGGTGGGGAACTTCTTCTGGATGATCTCGGCCGTCTCCTCGACTTCCTCCATGTAGAACGAGGCCAGCGGCTGGTTCTTGGCCTGCAGGGCCAGCCCCAGCTTGTGGGCGTGGTGCTGCATCAGGGCCATGTACGGCGAGAGCTCCTCGCCGCCCGCGCCGACATCGGCGCGCGAATCGCGCACCCACGCTCCGTGCCCCGCCAGCATGACCAGGAAGAGACCGTTGAGGACGAGCGATCCGGCCAGTATTCGTTTCCACGTGCGGACCTGCATGGACGTTTCCTCCTTGGAATAAGTATGTAAGCCGGCGCGCAGAGGCGCGGCCGGTGGGTTATAATATCAAACGATGACCCGTCGCTTTGATACTCCGGAAAACTACCGGGGTCCCATCATCACCCGTATCAAGAAAGCGCGCCAGGAAGCCGATCCGCGCAAGCGCGACCTTGCCCCCACGCGCCTCGACTTTGGCCCGGTGCGGGTGCTGCTGGCCCGTCACTTCGGATTTTGCTACGGCGTCGAGAACGCCGTCGAGATCGCGTATCGGACGCTGGCCGAAAACGCCCAGCGCCGCGTCTTTTTTCTCTCCGAGATGATCCACAATCCCAAGGTGAACGGCGATCTCCTCGATCGTGGCGTGCGCTTTCTGTTTACGCCCGCGGGCGAGCAGCTGGTCGCGTGGGATGAGCTCACACCCGACGACGTGGTGGTGGTGCCCGCTTTCGGCACCACGTTGGAGCTCCAGGAGAAGCTCGCCGAGCGCGGCATCGATCCCTACCGCTACAACACCACGTGCCCGTTCGTCGAAAAAGTGTGGAAGCGAAGCGCGCAGCTCGGCGCGGACCGCTTCACCGTGATTGTGCACGGCAAGGACACCCACGAGGAGACGCGCGCCACCTTCTCGCACAGCGTGCGCGGTGCGCCCACGCTGGTGGTGCGTAACCTGGAAGAGGCGCACCTCCTGGGGGACATCATTCGCGGCACGCGCGGCGCGGCCGATTTCGAACGCGCGTTCCGCCACAAGTGCTCGCCCGGCTTTGATCCCGCGCGTGATCTGGACCGCGTGGGCGTGGTCAATCAGACCACCATGCTGGCCACGGAGACGCACGAGATTGCCGCCGAGCTGCGCCGCGCGCTATCAGAGCGCCACGGCGCGAACAACATCGCGGAGCATTTTGCGGACACGTCCGACACGTTGTGCTACGCCACCAACGAAAACCAGAACGCGACGTATGCCCTGATCGATCAGGGCGCGGACCTGGCGCTGGTGGTGGGTGGATACAACTCCTCGAACACGTCGCACCTGGTGGAACTGTGCGCGGCGTCGATGCCCACGTACTTCGTGCAGGGCGCCGGCGACCTGGTTTCGGCCCACAGCATCCGCCATTTCTCGCTGGCCCGCCGGGTCGTCGAGACGACGAGCGACTGGCTGCCGGCGCGGAGGCCTCTGGACATCGTGCTCACCTGCGGGGCATCATGTCCGGACGCCATCCTCGACGAGGTGCTCAAGCGGTTGCTTGGGATTTTCGAGGGGCTGCATCCGATGGAAGAAGTGTTATCAGACTTTTTGCCCATGGCAGAGTCGTGAGCGCTTCTTGCATGTTCCGATGAGCTTTTCCCGCTCCCGAGCGTAAGCCGTTGATGCACTTGAGCTCACGGCCGCGGGGTGGCGCTTCGTACCGCGAGCCTCTGCGGAGTTTCGCGCAGGGCGAAGTATTGCAGTGGGTTTTTTGGGCCGATAGAAGGAGACACAGGATCATGAGAGACCTGGCCAGGGTCATTGCCGCCGTCGCCTTGCTTGCCGCTGCAGTTCCGGCGCGTGCCGCGGCGCCCGTTGTCACATCGGTTTATCCGGCGAGCCAGCGCATCGACGCCGGCCGCAGCACGGTCATTGAGGCTCATTTCGACCAGAACATCGACCCGGCCAGCGTGACCAACGTCACGTTCCGGGTCTACGGCCGCTGGTCGGGCCCGCACGGCGGGACGCGCGTCACCACCGGAAGCACGATCAGTTTCACTCCCACAGTTCCGTTTTTCGCCGGGGAGTGGGTGACCGTCAGCGTCAGCAAGGGAATCACCAACACCAGCGCCGAGCACCTTGCCAAGGGTTACACGTGGAATTTCTGGACCCGCGCGAACAGCGCCTCCCTCGTGCTGACGTACGATACGCGCGTCAGCGTCCGCGTCAGCCCGGAATCCTGGGTGGAGGTGTATGGCGCCTACGGCGGTGACATCAATGAAGACGGCTGGAGTGACCTGTCCGCCCCGTGTGAACAGACCAACGATGTACGCGTTTTCTTGAGCAATCACGGCGCGTTCGCGAATCCGCCCACGAAGGTGACGCTTACCAACGGCGCCATCCCGAGCCCCAACGAAGGCGCCGACTTCGACAACGATGGCCACATCGATATGGTGATCGGAAACACGGGCGGATCCAACGCGAGCATTCTGTTCGGCAACGGCCTCGGTGGCTTTCCGTCGGGGCGCAAGACCTCCGTCGCGTGCGGCACCACCATCCGCGGCGTGGGCGTGGGCGATTTCAACGGCGACGGCTGGGATGACTTCGTCACCGCAAACCGGTTTGCCAACGCCAACGCGGGCAACCTCTCCATCGTGCTCAACAACGGCGACGGTACGTTTGCCACCGCCGTGACCAAGGAAACCGGCACCCCTCAGGAGTACACCATTGCGATCGCGGATGCCAACAACGATGGCATCCCGGACATCTTCTGCGGAACGTTCGCGTCACCGTACAAGATGATTATCCTGCTCGGAGACGGGGACGGCGGTTTCACCGTGTCAACCACAGTCAACGAGGGCGGGAGCCCGTGGCAGACGGTGGTCGGCGATTTCAACAAGGACGGCAATGTCGACGTCGCGAGCTGCAACTCGAGCAACAACATGGTCGGCGTTCTGCTTGGAGACGGCAGCGGCGGGTTCACCGGAGCGGTGACACAGTTCGGCTGCGATTCGTTCCCGCTCGCCATCGACGCCGGCGACATCGACGGCGACGGCGACCTCGAGCTGGTGACGAGCTGCTACACCGCCGCCAAGTGGGACATTTTCGAGAACAGCAGTGGAAGCTTCATCAACAAGAGAACGCTTGCCGCCAGCTCCGCCGGTTCGTGCTGCGTCCTTCACGACCGCGATAACGACGGCGATCTCGACCTCTCCGGACTCGACGAGGTCGACGACTGGATCTACTTCTACAAGAACTCGGGAACGGCAAGCAGTGTGCCGCCTCCGCCGCTCTCGGCGACGGCGCTGCTGCAGAACCATCCCAATCCGTTCAATCCGACGACGTCGATCCGCTTCGAGCTCAAGCACGATGCCGATGTGACACTGTCTGTGTTCGATGCGTCCGGCGCGTTTGTCGCCACGCTCGCGGCGGGCCCGTACAAGCAGGGCAGTCACGACGTGGTCTGGAACGGCACCGACGCCAAGGGCGGACGCGTGGGATCGGGTGTGTACTTCTACCGTCTCGATACCCAGGGGCAGACGTTCACGAAGAAGATGGTACTTCTCAAGTAACAAGCACCGGGCTAGAGTCCCGGTGTGCGGAGCCTCTGGAACGATAGCGAAGCGAAAGCGCGTGGAAACGACGCGCTTTCGCTTCGTGTTTATACCTCGCGGCTGATCGGCCGCGAGTCGTCGCTGGTGCTCTCCGGCGGCGGCAATACCTCCGTCAAGGCGCGCGCCGCCGACCTCTTCGGCGAAACCACCGACATCCTCTACGTGAAGGGCAGCGGCTGGGACCTGGCCGGCATCGAGCCCGCGGGCTTTGCGCCCCTTCGTCTCGATGCGGTGCGCCGCATGGCGGAGCTGCCGTCGCTCACCGATTCGAAGATGGTGGCGATGCTGAAATCGCTGTCCATCGATCCGGCGGCCCCCGCGCCCTCGGTCGAAGCCATCCTGCACGCGATCATTCCGTCGGCATTCGTCGATCACACCCATGCCGACGCGGTGGTCACCATCACCAATACCCCCGAGGGCATGCACCGCATCGGCGAGATCTACGGCGATCGCATTTTCATCGTGCCGTACGTGATGCCCGGGTTCGAGCTGGCGCGTGAAGTGTTCGAGATGACGCGCGACGTCGATTGGGCCGAGCTCGAAGGCATCATTCTCATGCACCACGGTGTCTTCACCTTCGGTGACGATGCGCGCTCGAGCTACGAGCGCATGATTCAAATCGTGTCGGAAGCGGAAAGCTACCTCGAGCTCCACGCGCCACTCGCGCCGTCCGGAATGGAAACGGACCAGGCCAGCGCGGCCGACCTGCGCCAGCTGGCGCGCGCGCGTCGCGCGGTGTCACGCGCGGCGGGAGGACCGATGTTCGCGCGTGTGGACACCGGCGCCGAAGCGTCCTTGTTCGCGGCCAACCCCGACGCCCCCGCGCGCGTCTCGCGCGGACCGCTCACTCCCGACCACGTCATCCGCACCAAGCGCGTGGCCTGGGTGATGGAGGATGACGTGGACGAATCGGCCAACCGGTTCGTGGCGGAGTACCGCAAGTATTTCGAGCGCAACACGGACGGATCGCTCACCTGTCTCGACCCGGCGCCACGCTGGGCGCTGTGGCCGGGCCGTGGCATCGTCGCCTTCGGGCGTTCGCACGGAGATCTCAATGCAGTGTCGGACATCGTGGCGCACACCCTGCCCGCCATCGAGCGTGCGGAGCAGATGGGCGGATGGAAGGCACTTCCGGAAGACGCCATTTTCGACGTCGAATACTGGGAGCTGGAACAGGCCAAGCTCACGCGCGCGCCGAAGCCCGCGGAGCTGGCCGGGCGCGTCGCGCTGGTGACGGGCGCCGCCAGCGGCATCGGGCGCGCGTGCGTCGAAGCGTTTCTCGCAGGCGGCGCGTCGGTGGTCGCGATCGATCGCAACGACGCGGTGAGCTCCATGTTCGACGAAGTGCGCGTCTGCGGTTTTGCAGGCGACGTCACCGACGCCGCGGCGGTTGAGTTTGCCGTGGAGAGCGCGATCCGCCGCTTTGGGGGACTCGACGCCGTCGTGAGCAATGCCGGTGTCTTTCCGGAAAGCGCGCGCATCGCCGAGCTGTCCGGAGACATCTGGCAGAAGAGTCTCGCCGTGAACCTGGACGCTCACCGCATTCTGCTCCAGAAAACCATCCCGTTTCTCGAACTGGGCATCGATCCTGCAGTGGTCATCATCGGCTCGAAGAACGTGCCCGCGCCCGGCCGGGGCGCCGCAGCCTATTCGGTCGCCAAGGCGGGCCTCACCCAGCTCGCGCGTGTGGCGGCACTCGAGCTCGCCGCGTCCGGTATCCGCGTCAACGTCCTGCATCCGAACGACGTGTTCGACACGGCGATCTGGACACCGGACGTGCTCGCGGCGCGCGCGAAGGAATACGGCATGGACGTGGAGACGTACCGCCGTCGCAATCTGCTCGGCGTCGAAGTGACGTCGGCGGATGTGGCGGAGCTGGCCGTGGCGCTCACGGGGCGTCTCTTTGCGAAGACCACGGGTGCGCAGATTCCCGTCGACGGAGGAAACGACCGCGTTGTTTAGCGGCGTTCCTTGCTCCGCGGCCCTGCGCGGAGTTACGATTCTTGATCATGCGTTTGATTACGATCGCGCTCGTAAGCCTTCTCCTGATGGGGATGGTCGGGCCTTCGTATGCATCCACCAGCCCGGCGCAGGCGCCCATTTGCGCGGCCTGCGGCAAGCCGATCATCGGACCCAGCTTCAGCACCAAGGGCGCCGTCTATCACACCGATTGCTTCCGCTGCGCGTGGTGCAATCGTCCCATCACCGGTGAATATTCCGAGTACAAGGGCAAGCCCTATCATGACGGGTGCTTCGAGAGTCACGTGGCGCTCAAGTGCGCGCTGTGCGGCGACATCATCCGCGGCGAATATCTGCAGGACTTCTGGGGCAATTCGTACTGCATGAAGCACGAGCATGACGCGCCCGTGTGCGATTCGTGCGGGCGCTTCATCTCCCAGCAGACCACCGGTGGCGGCGTTCGCTACAACGACGGCCGCTACATCTGCAATCTGTGCCGTCCCAACTCGGTGACGGATATCGACGACATTCTGGGTCTCGTGCACGAAGTGGCGACGCACATGCGCTCGCTCGGCATGAAGGTGGATTACGACGGCATCCGCATCCACCTGATCGGGCGCGACGAGATGCAGAAGCTTTCGGGACACCATTCGGAAGGGCTGCGCGGGTTCACCGACTATCGAGAAGAGTACCGCGTGTTCGGAAAGTCGTTCGACAGGCACATGGATATGTATCTCCTCTACGGCATGCCGCGCATGGAGCTTGTCAGCACCATCGCGCACGAGCTCGGGCATGTGTGGCAGTTCAATCGCGGCCGCTTCAAGAATGACCGGGCGTGGAACGAGGGGAGCTGCAACTATGTCGCGTACCTCGTGCTCGGCCAGTATCCCGGACGCGAGAGCTCGTTCTTCCGCACCAGCCTCTCGCGCGACGACGACGACGTGTACGGCCAGGGCTTCCGCCGCGTGAAAACGCTGGCCGAGTCCCAGGGCACCAACGAATGGTTACACTACCTTTCTCGCAGCACTGATTTTCCCTCGGGATACTAGTTCCCGCTAGCCTGGCGCATTGCGCGCTGTCGCGCGCCGTTTCCCTGTGTTATCATGCGCGCGCCCACTCACACGTGGGCACCTGTCCAGCAGGATCGAAACGTGTTTCGATACTGCCGGGTTCTTCAGCCATTCGTATTGATTCATCCCGAAAGGAAACCATGAGCAGGCATCGGGTCGTCCTGTTGCCGGGTGACGGAA
>DATEHD010000036.1:0-14020 GCA_035279765.1 Candidatus Krumholzibacteriia bacterium
CACCGCCGCGGGATCGTTGCTTCCCTTTTCGGTGCCGGGCACGATGGGCACGCCGGCTTTTTTCATGATGGCGCGCGACTCGAGCTTGCTGCCCATCGCGCGAATCGCTGCCGACGCGGGGCCGACGAATGTCAGTCCTTCTTTCTCCACGCGTTCGGCGAATTTTGCGTTTTCCGCGAGAAAGCCGTACCCCGGATGAATGGCATCGGCGCCGGTCTGTTTCGCGGCGGCGATGATGGCGTCGACGTTCAGATAGGATGCGAGCGGAGACGGGGGCCCGATGCACACCGCTTCATCGGCCTGCAGCACGTGGAGGCTCTTGCGATCGGCTTCGGAGTAGATGGCGACCACGCGAATATCGAGCTCGTGACAGGCGCGTATGATACGCACCGCGATCTCGCCGCGATTGGCAACCAGCACCTTGCTGACACGCCGTGCGTGCACGGCCTCCCGCTTTGCCGTCACGTCAGGCCCCGGTGTCCCACTTCGGCTTGCGCTTCTCGAAGAATGCCGCGAAGCCTTCCTGGCCTTCGGGAGAGCAGCGCAAACCGGCGATGGTGCGCGCCGTGTATTCCTGCACCGATTCGATCGGCGACCACGCCACGCGATTGATGAGCTCCTTGGTGGTCGCGACTGCCTCCGGGCCGGCCTTGATGAAGCGTTCCACCCAGCGGTCGATGGCGAGCTCGAAGTCCGTAATATCGACGACTTCGTTGATCAGCCCGATCTCCTTCGCGCGTTCCGCGTCGAACACACGCCCGGTGAGGAAATAATCGTGCGCATGCGACTCACCGATCTTGCGCAACACGTAGGGAGAAATCGTCGCGGGCGCGATGCCGAGCAGAATCTCGCGCAGCGCAAACTTCGCATCCTGGACCGAGACGCCGATATCGCACGCGCTCACCAACCCGACGCCACCGCCCATGCACGGCCCGTTGATTCGAGCGATGGTCGCCTTCGGCAGCCGATAAAGCGCTTCCAGCATGCGCGCAAAGACGAGCGCGTCCTGCATGTTTTCTTCAAAGGTGTAGTGCGCCACCTTCTTCATCCAGTTGAGGTCCGCGCCCGCGGAGAAGACGTCGCCGGCGCCGGTCAGAACCATCACGCGCACGCTGTCGTCGCGCGCAATCACGCCCAGCGCATCCGTGAGCTCCCGGATCAGCACGTCGTCGAAGGCGTTCTTGACCGAGGGACGATCGAGCGTCACGCGCGCGACATAGCCGTCTTTTTCGAGGCGAAATGTGGAGTACGTCATGGGCTCACATCCTGAACACGCCGAAGCGGTGGTCCGGAATCGGCGCGTTGAGTGAAAGGCTGATAGCCAAAGCAACCGCCTGGCGCGTATCCAGCGGATCGATGACGCCGTCGTCCCAGAGACGTGCTGTCGAATAGTAGGCGTTGCCCTCGCGCTCGTACTTGTCGAGGATCGGCTGCTTGAACGCCGCTTCGTCCGCGGCCGTCGTCTTCCCGTCGTCCTGCTTCACGGTCCACAGCACGTCCGCCGCCTGCTGCCCGCCCATGACGGAGATCTTGGCGGTGGGCCACATCCACAGGAGTCGCGGCGAATATCCGCGGCCGCACATGGCGTAATTGCCGGCGCCGTACGAGCCGCCGATGATGACCGTGAACTTGGGCACCTGCGCCGCCGCCACGGCGTGCACCATTTTGGCGCCGTCGCGCGCGATGCCGCCGTGTTCGAATTCCTTCCCCACGATGAAGCCCGTGATGTTCTGCAGGAACAGGAGCGGGATCTTGCGCGCGGCGCACATCTCGACAAAATGCGCTCCCTTGCGCGCACTTTCCGCAAACAGAATTCCGTTGTTCGCGACGATGCCCACCGGGTAGCCCATGATGCGCGCGAAGCCCGTCACGAGTGTCGTGCCGTAGAGCGCCTTGAATTCCGCGAAACGGCTTCCATCCACGATGCGCGCGATCACCTCGCGCGCGTCGAACGGCTTCGACAGGTCTTTCGGGATGATGCCGTAGAGCTCCTGCGGATCGTAGTGCGGATCCTCGCTCTCGTGCGTGTCGAGCCGCGCGCGCTCACCGCGCCCGAAGCCTTCGATCATGTTGCGCAGAATCTGGAGCGCGTGCTCGTCGTTCTCGGCGAGGTAATCAGACACGCCGGAGATGCGCGTGTGCACATCGGCGCCGCCCAGCTCCTCGGGCGTCACATCCACGCCGGTCGCCGATTTCACAAGCGGCGGCCCGCCGATGAAGATGGTGCCCTGGTTCTTGACGATGACGTTCTCGTCGCTCATGGCGGGCACATACGCGCCACCCGCAGTGCACGAACCGAGCACCGCGCACACCTGCGGAATCGCCTGCGCGCTCATGACGGCCTGGTTGTAAAAGATGCGTCCGAAGTGATCCTTGTCGGGAAACACGCCATCCTGCAGCGGCAGAAACACGCCGCCCGAGTCGACGAGGTACACGCACGGCAGTTTGTTTTCGATCGCGATCTGCTGTGCGCGCACGTGCTTCAACACGGTCATCGGAAAATACGTGCCGCCCTTGACGGTCGCGTCATTGGCAACCACGACAACTTCCCGTCCATGTACAACGCCCGCGCCGGTGATGACGCCGGCGCTCGGCGCCTGGTCGTCGTACATGCCGTTGGCCGCAAGCGCGCTGAATTCGAGAAACGGGGTGTTGGGATCGAGGAGACGCGCGATGCGTTCGCGCGCGGTGAGCTTGCCACGCGCGCGGTGTTTCTCCACCGCGGCCGCAGGGCCGCCCTGCTTTACCGCATCGAGGCGCTCGCGCAGGCGCGCGGAGGCGTCGCGCTGAAACGCGTCGTTCTCCTTGAAGGCTGCGCTGGAGGCCTGGACCTTGGAATCGATTCGGTACATGGATATGTTTGCCGTCGAGCGGACTCCAGAATAGTACAAATCTGCCCGGGCGGTAAGAACAAAGGCAGGCGACGCGGACGGCCCCGGCGCTGTTCTTGCAGTGTGCACGCTCTATGAGGGACTACCTGCACAATCGGTGGATTCGCGCCGGGCTCGTGATCGCGGGCGTGGGCTGGACCCCGCTGCTGACGATCATCGTCCTGGCCGACGCCGGGCTGTGGCCCGATCCAAATCCCAATCCTGTTGGCCCGGGCTTGCTCTTCGCCCTCACCGGGTGGCCCGCGATCATCTGTTTTGTCATCGGAATTGTCCGGGTCAAGCGGGCGCGCCGCGCGCGCCGTGCCATCGCTCACTAGAAGCGCTATACTGCGCCGATGCGAATCATTGTATTCGGCGCGAGCGGCGGGACCGGCCGCGAGATTGTTGCGCAGGCACTCGAGCGCGGCTACCAGGTGACGGCCTTTGTGCGGCGACCGGAAGGCTTCGCCATTTCACACGAGCGATTATCGGTTGTGCGCGGTGACGTGCTTGACGCCGCGAGTGTGGAAGCTGCGATGCCGGGCCACGACGCGGCGCTGTGCGCCATCGGCAACCGCCAATACGCTCTCCCCTCGAACATTCTATCCAAGGGCACGCGTCACATCGTGGACGCCATGGAAACGCACGGCGTGCGCCGGTTCGTGTGCGAGACGTCGCTCGGCATCGGCGACAGCTTTGGGCGGCTGGGCGTCTACTACACGTTGTTCGTTTACCCCACCGTCATGCCCTTCTACTGGTTCGACAAGGAAGGACAGGAGAAGGTCGTGAAAAAAAGTCATCTCGAGTGGGTGATCGTGAGGCCGGGACAACTCACCAATGGACGCAAACGCGGGCAATACAAGCACGGTCCGAAGGTGGGAAATTATCTCTGGAGCGTCAGCATCTCGCGCGCCGACGTCGCCGACTTCATGCTGAACCAGCTGGGCGAGACGCCATACCTGCGCACCGCCGTGGGTGTCTGCTACTGACGTTTGCGAGCGCTTCGTTTCGCCTTTGACGGCTTCTTCCGCCGGTGCACTGCCACTGCTTCGCGCGCCCACTTGCACAACTCCACGTCGTCCTCGAGCACATCGATCGGCACTTCGTAATACGACTTCAGGGCGTGAAACGTCTTCATTCCCGCCGCACGGAAGGCCGGCCGCGTGGTCTCGTCGGTGCAGAAGTAGAGGCGCCCTTCGTCAATGATGGCGAAGAAATCTTCCCCGGAATAGAGGCCGAAGCAGCCGAACATCGGGCGCGACGTCACGCGGCGAAGCGCCGACAGCTGGTCGAGCACGAACTCCAGGAAGTCGTCATCGGGATGGGCGGGCATGGGCTCGACTCTAGCACTCGCGCCACACGTGGGCTATGCTCGCCCCCATGAACATTCGCCCTCATCGTTCTCTGCCATTGATCGTCGTGCTGGCGGCGTTCGCCGCACTTACTGCCTGTTCGAAAAAAGAAAAAACAGACAAGAAGGAACACGCCGAAGAGGCGGCGCCCGTCGACGCCGAAGCCCCGCCCGTCGTGGTGGCCATGATCGACGCGCACGGTGGCATGCCGGGCTGGCGCGTGGCCAAGACGCTTTCCTTCGACAGCGCATTTCACATGGCGGACGATTCCGTCACCACGTCGTCGCATGTCACGCTCGACCTCGCGAAACGGCGCGGCTATGTCGACTTCGGACATAACGGCGAAACCATGGCGTGGGACGGAAAGCATGCGTGGAGCACGCACTGGTCCCAGCCGTATCCGCCCGGATTGCGCGCGGTGCTCGACTGCTACATGGTGCAGCTGCCGTGGCTCGCGATGGACCCCGGCGTGAAGCTCTTAATGGCGCCCAAAGACACGCTGTGGACCGGACCCACGCAGTATCACATCGTGAAGATGTCGTTCCGGCCGTCGGCGCCGGGTGGTCCCTACCGCCTTTACATTGATCCCGAGACGAAGCGGCTGCATGCGTGCGCGTTCAATGCCGCGGAGGGCGAAGAGGTCGTGGTGTTCGGAGATCAGGCCAAAGCGGAGGGCATGATGTTGCCCACGCATTACGCCGTCTATAACGCCAACCACACGCCGCTGGCCGCGGTGACGCTGGGCAACTGGTCCTCCGGCCACCCCTTCGACGAGAATAAGATGAGCATGCCGGACAGCGCAGTAGTGGCTCAACCCACCCCCTGACATGGACTTGGGGGCCCGGCTGGGGTCCCGCCGACCCCATTGCATCCGGCCCGGCTTTTCGTTACCCTACAAATGCGACCAATCTAGTGCGATTAACCAACTTTGCCGCGCGAGCGGAGGCTTCCATGGCTGAAAACCGGCAGGCACAGGTCCCAGCCGACGATCCGATCCAGGACCGTATCTCCAAAGAGTACGAGTGGGGATTCGTCACCGAGATCGAGGAAGACAAGCCCGCCAAGGGGCTCAACGAGGACGTGATCCGCGCCATCTCGGCGCGCAAGCACGAACCGGAGTGGCTCCTCGAGTGGCGCCTGAAGGCGTATCGCGCCTGGCTCCAGATGGATGAGGAAGAGCCCACCTGGGCGAACATCAAGCACCCGAAAATCGACTTCCAGGACATCCACTATTACTCGGCGCCCAAGCAGGCCGGTGACCGCCCCAAGAGTCTCGACGAGGTGGACCCGGAGATTCGCCGCACTTTCGACAAGCTGGGCATTCCGCTTGTCGAGCAGATGCGTCTCGCGGGTGTCGCCGTGGACGCCGTGTTCGACAGCGTCTCCGTGGCAACCACGTTCAAGGAGAAGCTCGCCGCACTCGGCATCGTATTCTGTTCTTTCTCCGAAGCGGTGGAAACGCATCCGGAACTGGTGCGCAAGGCGCTCGGCACCGTGGTCCCGCACAACGACAACTTCTACGCCGCGCTCAACTCGGCTGTCTTCAGCGACGGCTCGTTTGTGTACGTGCCGGCGGGCGTGCGCTGCCCGATGGAGCTCTCGACGTACTTCCGCATCAACGCCAAGGAAACGGGCCAGTTCGAGCGCACGCTCATCGTTGCCGAGAAGGGCGCATACGTGAGCTACCTCGAAGGTTGTACGGCGCCCATTCGCGACGAGAACCAGCTCCACGCCGCGGTGGTGGAACTTGTCGCCGAGGAAGACGCCACCATCAAGTACTCCACGGTGCAGAACTGGTATCCGGGCGACAAGGAAGGCAAGGGCGGCATCTACAACTTTGTCACCAAGCGCGGCGATTGTCGCGGTGACCGCTCCAAGATTTCGTGGACGCAGGTGGAGACGGGCTCGGCCATCACATGGAAGTACCCGAGCTGCGTGTTGAACGGTGACGATTCTGTGGGCGAGTTCTACTCGGTGGCGCTCACCAACAATTATCAGCAGGCCGACACCGGCACCAAGATGACGCACCGCGGCAAGAACACGAAGAGCACAATCATTTCCAAGGGCATTTCGGCCGGCCACGGACAGAACAGCTACCGCGGCCTGGTGAAGATCGAGAAGGGTGCGACCAACGCGCGCAACTTCACGCAGTGCGATTCGATGCTGATCGGCGACAAGTGCGGCGCGCACACGTTCCCCTACATCGAAGTGGGCAACACGTCGTCGAGCGCGGAGCACGAAGCCACCACGTCGAAGATCGGCGAGGACCAGCTCTTCTACTGTCGCGCGCGCGGCATCAAGAACGAAGACGCAGTGAACATGATCGTCAACGGCTTCTGCCGCGAAGTATTCGCGGTGCTGCCGATGGAATTTGCCGTCGAGGCGCAGCGGCTTCTCGCTGTGAGTCTCGAAGGCTCGGTAGGATAACGTCGCGATAGCGACGGAACCCCACACCTCGACATCAATTCTGGAGACACAATGCTCGAGATTAGGAACCTTCACGCTGGAATCGACGGAAAAGAAATTCTTAAAGGGGTAAACCTCACGGTCAATCCTGGTGAGGTGCACGCCATTATGGGCCCCAACGGATCGGGCAAGAGCACGCTGGCCCAGGTGCTGGCCGGGCGCGACACGTTCGACGTGACCGCGGGCGAAATTCTCCTCGGCGGCGAGGACATCCTCGAGCTCGATCCCGAGGAGCGCGCGGCCAAGGGCATGTTCCTCGCGTTCCAGTACCCCGTGGAGATTCCGGGCGTGCGCAACAACTACTTCCTGCGCACGGCGCTCAACTCGGTGCGCACGGCGCGTGGCGAAAAAGAATTCGACGCCATGGAGTTCCTGAAGCTTATCAAGGAGAAGATGAAGCTCCTCAAGATCGACGAGAGCTTCATGAATCGCTCCGTCAACGAAGGCTTCTCGGGCGGCGAAAAGAAGCGCAACGAAATCCTGCAGATGGCGATCCTGGATCCCAAGCTGTGCGTCATGGACGAAACCGACTCCGGCCTCGACATCGACGCGCTGCGCATCGTGGCCGGCGGCGTCAACGCGCTGCGCAGCCCGAGCCGCGCCATGGTGGTCATCACGCACTACCAGCGCCTCTTGAACTACATCGTGCCCGACGTGGTGCACGTGTTCGTCGACGGCAAGATCATCAAGACCGGCGGCAAGGAGCTCGCCCTCGAGCTGGAAAAAGAAGGCTACGAAGAGGTGACGAAGTAAATGCCGGGTGTTGCCGCATACGAAAGCACGTTCGCGGAGCTGGAGCCGCGCCTGCGGAAGGCTGACCCCGCGTGGGTCCACGACCTGCGCCGCGCCGGCATCGAGCGTTTCAAGACACTGGGCTTCCCGACGCTGAAAGAGGAAGAGTGGCGCTTTACGCGCACGCGTCCCATCGCAGAGCTTGATTTCCGCCCCGCGGCTGCGCCAGCTTCCAAGGTCACAGAGGAAGACGTTGTTTCCCGCACCTTCGATGACTCGCATTGCCATCGTCTTGTCTTCGTGAATGGGTACGCGAATCCAGCGCTCTCACGTCTTTCGAAACAACGTGGAGTCTGGATGGGGCCTCTTTCGCTGGCCCTCTCCGAGCGGACAGATCGAGTGAAGAACCTGCTGGGCCAGCGCGTCTCCGAGCAACGCTTTGCTGCCCTCAATACCGCATTCTGGAACGAGGGCGTGTATCTCGAGGTGGCCGATTCGGTGGTGCTGGAGAAGCCGGTACACGTGGTGCACATTACGATTCCCGGCGCTACGCCCGCGATGACGCACCCGCGCCTGGTCGTGGTTGCCGATCGCAGCGCCGAGTTGACGATCATCGAGAGCCACATCGCGCTCGACGACGCGCCGTATTTCACCAACGCCGTCACCGAGATGGTGTGCGGCGACAACTCGTCGGTCACGCACTGGAAGGTGCAGCGCGAGAGCATGCGCGCGTTCCATATTGCGCTGCAGCATGCGACACTCGGCCCCAACGCCCGTTTTTCCACCATGAGCATTTCGATGGGCGGTGCGCTGGTGCGCAACGACATCCACACCATTCTCGACGGCGAAGGCATCGACGCCCGCGTCGACGGCCTGTACCTCGCGGGGGGCCGCCAGCACGTCGACAATCACACGTACATCCGCCACGCCAAGCCCCACTGCCACAGCTTCGAGCTGTACAAGGGCATCCTCGACGGTCATTCGCGCGGCGTGTTCAACGGACGCATCTTCGTCGACCCGATTGCGCAGAAGACGGACGCCAAGCAGGAGAACAACTGCATGCTGCTCTCCGACGATGCGCGCATCAATTCGAACCCCCAGCTCGAGATTTTCGCCGACGATGTGAAATGCACGCACGGCGCCGCCATCGGCAAGCACGATGAAGACGCCATCTTCTACCTGCGCTCGCGCGGCATTCCCGCGATCGACGCGCGCGACCTCATGGTCTACGCGTTCGCGAGCGAGGTGCTGGAGCGCATCGGCGAGACGGCCCTCAAGCTGCGTCTCGAGGATGATCTGTTCGCATGGCTCGAGCGCTCGCGACGCGAGCGCGGATAAGGTAGCCCCATGCCACACACCACCACTTCCCCGGCTCCCGTGCTCGACGTCGCCAGGGTGCGCGCCGATTTTCCGGCGCTGGCGCAGAACGTCAACGGCAACCCGCTGGTCTATCTCGACAACGCGGCCACGTCGCAGAAGCCGCGTGCGGTCATCGACGCCGTATCCAGCTTCTACGAGCACAGCAATGCCAACGTGCACCGCGGCGTCCACACGCTGAGCGTACGCGCCACCGAGCTCTACGAAGCGGCGCGTGAGAAAGCGCGCACGCTTGTCAACGCTGCCGAGCTGGCGGAAATCATTTTTGTGCGCGGCACCACCGAAGGCATCAACCTGGTGGCCAACTCGTTCGGTGCGCGCATCCAAGCCGGCGACGAGATCATCATCTCCGCACTCGAGCATCATTCGAACATCGTGCCCTGGCAGCTCCTGTGTGAGCGAACCGGTGCGAAGCTGCGCGTCATCCCGATGGACCACAGCGGCGATCTCATCATGGACGAGTACCGCGCGCTCCTCTCCGAGCGCACGAAGCTTGTCGCGGCGGCCCACGTGTCCAACTCGCTGGGCACCGTGAATCCCATCGAAGAGATCATCGCGCTCGCACACGCACGCAAGGTTCCCGTCCTGATCGACGGCGCCCAGGCCGTGCCCCACTTCAAGGTCGACGTGCGCGCGCTGGATGCGGACTTCTACGCCTTTTCGGGCCACAAGATGTTTGCGCCCACGGGCGCGGGCATTCTCTACGGCAAGCGGGAGCTGCTTGAGACCATGCCTCCTTACCAGGGTGGCGGCGACATGATCTCGTCCGTATCTTTCGCGAAAACCACGTTCAACGTGCTGCCGCACCGCTTCGAGGCGGGAACGCCCGACGTCGCGGCGATCGTCGGGCTGGGCGCGGCGATTGATTATCTGAACGGCATCGGCTGGGACGCGATCAGCGCGTGGGAGCGCGAGCTCGTCACGTACGCGGCAGAAAAGATTGCGGCCGCGCCGGGTGTGACGCTGATCGGCACGCCGAAGCATCGCGCCGCCGTGGTGTCGTTCACCATCGATGGCATTCACCCGCACGACGCGGGCATGATCCTCGACCACGAAGGCATCGCCATTCGCGCCGGACATCACTGCACGCAGCCGGTGATGGATTTCTACGGCGTGCCGGCGACCAACCGCGCGTCGTTCGCGTTCTACAACACGCGCGACGATGTGGATCGCCTGGTGGCGGGAATCCAAAAGGTTCAGGATGTGTTCAGAGGTTGACGATGAGTGAGATGCGCGAGCTCTACCAGGAGATGATCCTCGATCATCACCGCCATCCGCGGAACTCCGGCAAGCTGCCGGGAGCCAACCGCAGCGCGGAAGGATTCAATCCGCTGTGCGGTGATCGCGTCACCGTGTACGCGCTTGTGGAAGGCGACCGCATCCAGGACATTTCGTTCGAGGGGAGCGGTTGCGCCATCTGCATCGCCAGCTGTTCGCTCATGACGGAAGCACTGAGGGGCCGCACCGTCGCGGAGGCCGAGGCGCTCTTCGGACGCTTTCATGATCTCCTCACCAACGATGCCGCCGTCCTCGACGAAGCAGCCATGGGCAAGCTGGCCGTGTTCGAGGGTGTGCGCGAGTTTCCCGTGCGCGTGAAGTGCGCAACGCTGCCCTGGCACGCGTTCCGCGCCGCCATGCAACAAACCGTGAACCAGAGTGTCTCAACGGAGTAGCCGCAGGTACATGATGAACGTACAACCCGAGAGCAACGCCGTTTCGCCGCAGACCCTGCGCGAGAAGATCATCGAGGCGCTCAAGACCTGTTACGACCCGGAAATCCCCATCGACATCTGGGAGCTGGGTCTCATTTACGACATCGATATTGCGAGCACGAACGACGTGATCGTCACCATGACGCTCACCACCCCGCACTGTCCCGCCGCGGAGACGCTTCCCGTCGACGTGGAGAACAAGGTGTCGGCGGTGGAAGGCGTCGCGTCGGTGAAGATCGAACTCACCTGGGAACCCGCGTGGTCACCCCAGATGATGTCCGAAGCGGCGCGGCTCGAATTGAATCTCTAAACACGCTTTCTTGTTTCTTCGTGCGGCAGGGCCGCGCGAACTTAGAGGAGGAATCCCCATGCTTTATCCGCCTGAAATCACCGAACCCTGTCGCCAGGATCTCACCAGCGCGGGATTCACCGAGCTCAAGTCGTCGTCCGACGTCGACATGGCCGTGCGCAACGCGCCCGGCACAACGCTCATCGTGGTGAACTCCGTGTGTGGATGCGCCGCCGGCATGGCGCGTCCGGGTGTGAAGCTCGCCGTGCAACACGAGAACGTGCCCGATCGCATCGCCACCGTGTTTGCCGGTGTGGACCGCGAGGCCACGGACCGCGCGCGCTCGTACATGCCGGGCTATCCGCCCTCGTCGCCGTCGATCGCGCTCTTCAAGGACGGCCAGCTCGTCTACATGATGGAGCGCTGGCAGATCGAAGGCCGCGGTCCGCAGGACATCGCCTTCGATCTCGTGGAAGCGTTCGACCAGTTCTGCCAGGTCCAGAAATGAAGAACCTGTTTCCCGCTTTTCCCGAAGACGCCAAGCTGTGGGTGTACGCAATGCCGCGTCCACTCACCGGGGAGCAGCGCAAGCTGGTCGCGTCGCGCCTCGCGGAGTTCGTCACGCAGTGGAACTCGCACGGCGCGCCGGTGCACGGCGCGTTCGACATCGTCGAGAATCAGTTCGTGTTGATTGCGGGGTACGTGGACGACGGCGTGTCGGGCTGCTCGACCGATTCGATGGTGCGTGTGATGAAGCAGCTGCGCGAGGAAGGACTCGACGGGTTCGATCGCTCGTGGGTCTTCTATCGCGACGGGGAAGGCCGCGTTCACTCGGTGACGCGGAGCACATTTCAGGATCTGGTGGCCGCAGGCAAGGTGAGCCCGGACACTCCTGTGTTCGACAACACCGTCCAGTTCGTGGGCGACCTGCGCCGCGGCGCTTTCGAGACCACGTTCGCTAACGCCTGGCACGCCAGCGCGTTCAGCGCTTCCCCACCTCGTTGATCCTCAGCACCATCTCGTAGAGTCGCGACGGGCTCGTACGATTCAGCGCGAACACGAGCCGGGGCTTGTCCATGAGTTCCGGCTCGTTGGCTTCATCGGGGAGCGCGTTCGTCTTCTCCACAGTTCCCTTTTTGACGAGATCCGAGAACTCCTCTGCCAGCCCGTGCACGACTTCATCAGAAAGCTCGTGCTCGAGACGGATCACCACGCGATCGCGCACGAAGCGCAGCGAATTGTACGTCGAGTAGAAGAACTTGATGTAGTCCAGCCCCTCTTCCGGCGTGTGCACCACCTTGTACAGCAACAGATCGCGCTGTGAGATGAGCTTGCGCCCGAGCAGCTGCTCCTTGATGAAGCGGTCGAAGCTCTCCCAGTAGTTGTCACCCGGGAGCTCCATCAATAACAGCGGCATCGGAGACGCCTTGCCGGTCTGGATCAGCGTCAGGGTTTCAAACCCCTCGTCGTGCGTCCCGAATCCACCCGGGAACAGAGCCACCGCGCTCGCTTCCATCACGAAGAACAGCTTGCGCGTGAAGAAATACTTGAACGTGATCAGCTTGGGATCATCGACGATGACCGGGTTGGCCGACTGCTCGAACGGGAGCAGGATGTTGACGCCGAAGCTGTTCTCGGCGCCCGCGCCCACGTTACCCGCCTTCATGATGCCCTCGGCCGCTCCGGTGATCACCATGAAGTCGTTCGCCGCCAGCTGGCGCGCAAACTCGACGGCCATGTTGTAGTACGGATCTTCTTCCGGAGTGCGCGCCGAGCCGAAAATGGAAACCTTGCGCCGGTGCCGGTACGGCTTGAAGACGCGCGCGGCATAGCGGAACTCGGCCATGGCGCGGCTCAATACCTTCAAGTCCAGCACCTCGAGGTCGTCGCGACGGCACTTGAGCGCGTGCACGATGAGCTCACGGATCAATCGCGTCGAGAGATCCGGGTCCGGGTCGGCGTAGATGGCGCGAATTTCGTCAAGCACGCGGCTGGTGGTGTCGAATTGTTCTCGTTTGGTGGTATCGATCTTTTGCATGTCACCCGATCAGGTTCAGTAAATGTGAGAGATTGGGCTCGCGCACCACATGGTGCGCGCGTTGCGCCAGCTCGACCGAGCGCGGGTTGAAGGCCACGACGCATCCCGCCACGCCGATCATGGGCACGTCATTGTCGCCGTCGCCCACGAATGCCGAGCGAGCCAGCGTCACCGAATGCTTCTTCGTGAGCTCGCGCAGCGCCAGCGGCTTGCCGTTCAGATCGAACGGGGTGGCCTGCCAGCCCACCAGCCTGTCGTGCGCGCCGAAAATCAGCCGGTTCGAGTACACGTCATCGAACGGGTGCTCGGGAAACAACGTGTCGATCACGATGTCGAGTGTTCCCGAGATGATGGCCAGCCGCGCGCCACGGCGCTTGAGCTCCCACAGCGTGTCGTGCGCGCCGTCGAAATGCTCGAACTCGCGTACCGCTTCAATAATGTCGCCGCGCGTTGCGCCCGCCGTAATCCATCCCTGCACGTCGAGCTCGACCCACTGTTCGTAGGTGATGCGCCCTTCGTTGTACCAGCGATGGCGCTCGGTATTGATGGTGTGGTCCCCGGTGTAGCGCTGGTTCAAAACTTCCCAGATGACTTTGCCGGAGGGATGGCGGACCAGGGTGCCGTCGACGTCGAAGCAGATCAGGTCATACGCACGCTGCAGCATTGGAGCTCCATGATAGGCCGGGGGGCGTCCTGAGTCCATACTTGAAAAATGTGCGCGGCGGTCTAGAATGGCCTGTCGCCATGGCTGCCACCGAACCCAATCGCACACCCGACAGCTCGCGCTGGGTCGAGGAACACGGCGACGCGCTTTATCGTTATGCGCTCCTGCGCGTCAACGACCCCGATCTCGCCGGTGATCTCGTGCAAGATACGTTTCTTTCCGCATTGAAGGGCGCGGAGAATTTTCGCGGGGGCTCGACGGTGCGCACGTGGCTGATCGGGATCCTGAAGCACAAGATCATCGATCACTACCGTCGCAACAAGGTCGAAGTTCTCTCCAGCGACGCGTCCCTGGGGGACGAGGATGACGACCTCGACCACGTCGACCGCGCCTCCGATACCTGGGGCGAGGCGCCCTCGCAACTGGTGGAAAACCGGGAGTTCTGGGCCACCTTTACCAGCTGCCTGGAGGGCCTCCCGGAGGCCCACCGCAGGGCCTTCTCCATGCGTGAGTTCGACGG
>DATEHD010000037.1:0-4181 GCA_035279765.1 Candidatus Krumholzibacteriia bacterium
TGATCGCCGCCCAGTAGCAGCCGAGATTCTGGAGGCACTGGTCCTCGTAGTTCGCGCCGGTGGTCCTCTTGAAGAGCGCAAGATAATTGCCGAACCCTGGCGTGTTGCAGCTCTGCCAGTCCGGGCTCGAATGTGAGCCGACCGGCTCGGCTTCAAAACCTTCTGTCGAAGTGCTCTCCCATGTCAGACTGTCGACCGCGACACCGAATCCCACGTACAGACCATCCTGGTTCGACCACGATGTGTCGGATGTGAAGTGCAGCCGAATCTTCACCGGTCCGGGGCCGACGGGATAGGATGCAGCAACGGTCGCCGTACCCGCTCCGCTCCAGCCGCCGTCGATTTCCGTCCAACCCGTGTTGCCGGTGCAATCGGTCGTGTACTCCAGCACCGTGCCGTCGTAGGTCGGTTCCGTGTCGAACTTGAGTTTGAACGCAACGTCGAGGTCGGGTGTCGGACCACTCGAGGTGGCCAGACACGCTTTGGAACAGAACGACTGATTCCAGCCGTTGCCGTAGCCCGGAAGGGCGGCGTAACCGCACAGCACCGTGTTCACGGGACCGGTGGGTGGAACCGCTGCCATCCACATCGACCTTCCGCCCTGAATGGGGCTGAAAGTGATTCCGGCCGGGGTTGACGTGCCACCCCACGGCGCGTCGGCAAAAACGTCGACATGCCACCAGTCGCCTGTCTGCGTGGTGAGATCCACGGTGGTCCAGCCGTTCGCCACGCAGGTTGCGCCCGAATCGAACTTCGAAGAGTTGAGAACAACTGTGGTGGCAACCGCGGAAGCATTGAGGTGCGGTGCTGCGCCCATTTCGTCTTCGGGACGATCGCGTGAGACCACCTCGGACCACGCGGAAGTCCGTAGCGGCGGATCCGTGCTCCGCGCGTGGCGCGCAAGAACGAGGGAAGGACTTGAAAGGGAAAGAAAGAGGACGGCCAGGGAGGCACACCACGACGCCGGTCGCATATCGTTCTCCTTACTGGTCGGCAAGGGGCCCTTAAACGAACTGCGAATTATTGGGGCGGTTCTGTCCTACGCGTTGTACCACACGTGTAGTTAGTGATGAGTATACACCTGTTGTTTGCTCGCGTACATACATAAAAAACAAAGGGGACCGCCGTTTGGCGATCCCCTCGGAAGCGGTCACATTGGTTCGAGATTACTTGAGGAGGACCATCTTCCTGGTCTGTGTGAAACTGCCCGCCGTCAGTTTATAGAAGTACACACCGCTCGATACGCTGGCGCCGCGTTCGTCGCGACCGTCCCAACGGATTTCGTGCGGTCCGGCCGCCTGGGTTCCGTCGGCGAGTGTGCGCACCAGGGCGCCATTCACGTCGTAGACGTTGAGTGAGACGCGGCCGCGCGCCTTGATCGAGAACGCGATCGTTGTCTGCGGGTTGAACGGGTTGGGATAGTTCTGCGCCAGCGAATTCGCCAGCACCGGTCCCGCGGGCGTTACCTGCGGGAGCCCGGAGACAATGGGAGCCAGCACGTCGCGCAGGAACCTGGCACGATCGGAGATGCCGTTGGTTTCGTCGTCGCGGATGTACGCGAACGAGAAGCCCGAGAGCATCACGGTCACGGTGGCGCCGTTGGCATTCACGCGCGAATTGGAAAGCACGGCCCCGCTCGCACTCTGCGCCGAACCGTACGACATCTCCACGCGCGAGGTGCCGCTTGCATTGAGCACATCGAAGTCGTTCATGTCCGGACACCCGCCAAACACGAAGAAATCGTCGCTGAAGTAGCGCCCCGGCCAGTGCACGATGGTCGGTGATACGCCCATGCCGGCGGCCACATGGTCGCCCGATGCAAGATTGAACGGCATATTCAACGTACGGAACGTCGTCTGCGAGGGCGAGGGATTGGTGGTGATGTCCTGGGCCACGTCGTCGCCGGAGAGGTAGATGCCACCCACGCCGTTCGGCACGTTGTTGAGAAACGTGTTGAAGAGCGCATAGTCGTCGGACTCGGGCTGCTCGCCGTCTCCAACGGTGCCGGAAAGCGAACCTGCGTCGTACACGATACCCCGGTAGCACGCGTTGAGCTGGGCCGCGATGTTGTACACGCGGCTCTCGAGCGTGTTGTTGGCCTTCGCGTCGGGATTGCGCACGTCGAAGCGGTCGATCTTGTCTTCGAGCCCGAGGGCGAGGAACGCGCCGTCGAAATAGGGCTGACTGCCGAAACCGTCCGCGCCGTCGACGTAGAGAATGTTGCCGCCACGGTTGAATCCGCCCGCCGGCAGAATCGTGAACTCCATGGGGTTGGCCGCGACTTCGGCGATGCTATTGGTGACGTGCCACTGGTCCGAGTAGTACGACGTGCCGCCCGGGCTGGTCGCTCCGTAGAAGAAGCAAACCGTGTCACCCGGCGTGAACAGGTTGTCGTTCAAGTCGAAGTTGAAGCGGTTGGCGACGTATGGAGGCGCGTTGGGCGCGGGATGCCCGTCGCCGGGATTCGAAATGTTGCCTGTGTACGTGTAATCGCCGCGAATTGCGGTCCACGTGACGCCGCTGCCATCGACGTAGTCCTTGCCTGCAATATGCGGATAACGATTGGCCTGTCCGCCCGGGCCCTCGGAGAGCGCGTCGCCCGACTTGCCGGGCTGACCCTGTGGCCACACAGACACCCACATGTAGACCTGCTTCTTGGTCTTGTGGCGTCCGATGAATGTCGAAATGTTGGGGTCGTCGGAAAGGCCCGAAGAGTTCGTCACAGGACTCGCGCCCGCATTCGCGTAATTGGGATCCAGGAGCGAGAGCACGATGCTGGAGTCGCCGGGCGTTTCGCCGGGTGTACCCCAGTTGCTAATGTCGATGGCACTGTTCGCGCGGCCTTTGCCGGTGATGGTGCCGTCGGCCGGGAACGTGTCCTGGAACAGATCGATGCCGCGCACGCCCCACAGCGGCCCCGACGTGTTGACGCGGTAGACCTTCACGTTGTCGAAGAGCGGCGCGTCGGAGTGGCATTGTCCGGAGCCGAAGATGCCACACCAGAACGGGCACATGTCGATGACACCGAACGCCACCTGGATGTGGGTCGCGTTGGCGAGATTCACGTACGGGCCGAGCTCCACTGTCTGTCGTAACCATCCCCGCGACTTCGCTTCGTTGACCGAATTGTTGTTCTTCCACGCTGTCGGGCAGCCGTTCACCACGGTGCGCACATACCATATGTAGAAGACGAGCGCGTCGAGGGGATTGTCGCGGTACACGTCGAACTGGAGGTTGATCCCGGTGCCGATTCCGCTGAGCGGAATCTGCGGCGACCAGATCTCGTTGTTGATGTATTGGCCCGACGAATTCACGTACGGAACTACATGCTGCGCGGGATATCCGCCGCACGCGTAGTTGTACTGCGAGCCCTGGATAAAAGCCCACAGGCAGGAAACGTTATGAATGCAGGGATCGAGCTGGAGAAGCTCGGAGCCATGGACGAGCGCAGCGTACGTACCATACGCGAGGTTGCAGGATTGCCAGTCGTTCGCCGAAGTGGCGCCGACGGATTCGTCCTCGAAGGTCTCGACAGCGAGGTCTTCGGCCTTGAGATTGTCGACATGCGCCGCGCCGTTGCTGTTATAGAGGCCGTCCTGGTCAGACCATGACGTGTCGGAAGTGAAGCGCAGGCGAACTTTGACCGGTCCGGCGCCCACGTTGTAGGAGTTGTTGACCGAGATGGTACCGATTCCGCTCCAGCCACCAGCGGGGTACGCGGGCGTAGAACCGCCGTCTATTTCGGTCCACGCCGTGTTGCCCGAACAATCGGTCGTGTACTCGAGTGCTGTTCCGTCGTAGCTGGGCTCGGAGTCGAACCGAAGATCGAAGGACACATCGAGGTTCGCCGTCGCGCCGCCCGCCACGGGCAAGCAGCTCTTCGTACACCATGACTGATCCCAACTGTTGCCGTAGCCGGGAAGTGTCAGATAGCCGCAATGAATCGGGTCGGATGCGGGGCGGGCGCCGCACCAGAGCGACTTGGTTCCCGCGACAGGTCCGAAGGGAAGGCCGGCGTAGTCGTCGACGTGCCAGTAGGTCCCGGTGGGAGCCGTGCGGTCGACGGCGGTCCATCCCTGTGGATTGCAGAAGGCGCCGGCGTCGAAGGTCGCCGCATGCAACCAGGTGGTATCGCTGGCTGCCATCGCCGAGAGGCCGCGCATGCGTTCGGCGTTGCGGGG
>DATEHD010000038.1:0-2281 GCA_035279765.1 Candidatus Krumholzibacteriia bacterium
AGCATCATCGAGGTACCGGCGTGAAGTCCGCCACCCTCGCTGTCCGCGCCCACCGTGTAGGCGGCGGTGACGCCGGTATCGAGAATGAAAACGCGCGCCGCGCGCGTGGCCTGCGCGGCGCGCAATTCCTGGATGGAACCAATGACGGGAGCGTTGAACTTGAAGCGACGGCGCCAGCGCTCGTAGAGAGCGGGTGCGCCGACCACCACCGCAACGGAACGGACCGGCCGCCAGCGTGCAAAGAGCTTTGCAACCAGCTCCGGTCCGATACCTCCCGGCTCACCACATGTGACAGCGATGATAGGGAGCTGCATCGCCGTGCGCTTCATGGCGCCGAATCTATCAGAAGCGGCTAGCGCATCCCAAGCGGCGTTTCCCCGCTGGCGTTACCCACGGTAAACGACACTTCCTTGAGCTTGTTGCCGTCGCTGTCGAGCACCTGGACCGCCCAGTATCCGGTTTTCCCGGACACGTTGCGACTCGAGTGACAAAGATAGCGATTGCTCGCCACCGAAATCCGCACATCCGCGACTTTGGAACCGTCCTTCAACCAGCGATGCGTAATCGTCTTCCCTTCCATGCCGGTGATTTCCGTGAAGAAGAAGACTTTGCCGGTAGTGGCCGGAACCTGCGAGACCGAATCCGTCGGTTCGTGGTTCATGATGCCGGTGCAAATGACCGCGCGCGCCACGCCGATGCCCGCGTCCGGCGTGGTCTCTGGCGGCATACTCTGGATCGAATCCGGATAGCTCGGCCGGCGCGTACCTGTCGTGTCGATCTGCGAGATCGCCACCGTCGCCCCGAGTGCCAAAAGCAGCACTCCAAACAGTACCTGTTTCATACGTCACCTCCTTCTATAAACACTTGTGGTAGAGTGCTTTCATCAACCGCAAAGTCTTCGGTGTAACCATGTATTGGATGGGCCGTAGTTAGCGCTAAGGCAACCCGTCACCCATTTCGGAGGAAGATCATCATGGCCCTGTTCGAAGCACTTGCACTCACCTTGCTCCTGCAGACGCCGGCACCCACCGCGCCCCAGGTACCGCCCACGGAAGTCATGATGGAGGACGCGGCTGCGATCGGGTCCCAGGCCAGCTCGCCTTTTGCGAAGTCACTTCTCGCGGGATTCGGATGTTTGCAGCCCATCGGCCCTTTCACGATCTACTACAACAAAGACACCAGAAAGGCCCTCTCGGAGGCGGACGCGGCCAAGATGAGTGCAGCCGATCTGGCCGGCTATGAGAAGAAGCCCATCGATGACGAGTACTACTACTTCACCAGGTACGGCACGCCGGTGGCGTTTGTACGGCCGGTGGAGCTTCTCGGGCGCGCGGGTGTGAAGGGCGCGGACGGGCTCAAGCTGGTTGATTTTGGGTTCGGCTCGATCGGGCAGCTGCATTCGCTGGCGTCGATGGGTGCGGATGTCACCGGCATCGAGGTCGATCCGATTATGCCGCTGATGTATGCGAAGGAGCCCGGCAAAGTCGCGCGCTGTGTGCAGGCGGGTGCGGGCAAACAGGGGAGCATCAACCTTGCGTATGGCCAGTTCCCGAAGGATCCCGCGGTGGTGAAGCAGGTTGGCACCGGCTATGACGTGTTCGTTTCCAAGAACACACTCAAGCACGGCTACATTCATCCGGAGCAGGAAGTCGACCCGCGCATGCTCGTCCATCTCGACGTCAGCGACGAGGTCTTCGTGAAGGCCGTCTATGACGCGCTCAAGCCGGGCGGATTTTTTCTCATCTACAACCTCTGTCCCGCTCCCTCGAAGCCGGGCGAGAAGTACATCCCGTGGGCGGACGGTCGCTCGCCGTTCACGACCGAGACCTATACGAAGGTAGGCTTCAAAGTGCTCGCGATCGATGTCGACGACACCGAAGCGGCCCGCACCATGGGGAAGGTCTTCGGTTGGGGAACGGACGAGGACCTGGCGAAGAACATTTTCGGGATGTACACGCTGGTCCAGAAGCCTTAGCGACCCGGGATCGCGCGCGTTGCCCAGACGCCGGGTCCTCGTGCGTTCCCCGCCTCTGATAATTTGATGGTTGCACTCTAATAAGAGTGTCATTACACTCTTATAAGAGCAAGAATGACCCCAACCATCCTCATCGTCGGTGGCGGCTTCAGCGGAGTCGCCGTGACACACGCCCTCTCACGGCTTTCCTGGCCGGAGGGCGTTCGTGTGGTGCTGGCGGATCGATCGAATACGTTCGGTCGTGGCGCTGCCTATTCCACCGATCATCCCTCGCACGTACTCAATGTTCCGGCGGGTCGCATGGGA
>DATEHD010000039.1:0-6307 GCA_035279765.1 Candidatus Krumholzibacteriia bacterium
CCACCGACCGAAGCCCGTACTGCTCATATCTTGCACATACACGTCGCCGTTACCGCTTCGAAAATCTTCCCAGGCCACAAGCACTCCGCCGGAAGCGTCACGTACGATCGAGGGAGTAACTTGATCACCGGTCGCGCTGGCCACCCCCGCCCCGTTCACAGCCCATTGCACTGCCCCCGCCGCGTTGATGCGCTGCGCAAACACATCATAATTGGCTCCGTTACGGCGATCGTGCCAGGCAACAAACGCGCCGCCAGACCCGTCGGCTGTGGCCACGGGGTTGTATTGATTGTCGGCTGCCGTGCACAACGCCGCCCCATTCGCGGTCCACTGTGCGGCTCCCGCCGCGTTGATGCGCTGCGCGTAGATGTCAGAGGTGGCGATCCGAAAGTCATACCAGGACACAATGGCGCCCGCGGCGCCATCCGTGGTGATGGTGGGGCTGTCCTGATCGCCCGCGGCGGTGCACACGACGACGCCGTTGGCCGTCCACTGCATGGCGCCGGCGGCGTTGACTCGCTGCGCGTAGAGGTCAAAGTTCGCGCCGTTTCGAAAATCCTGCCAGGTGACAATAGCGCCGCCCGCGCCGTCCGAAACCAACACGGGCACAGTTTGATTGTTCGCGGCCCCGCACACCAACACCCCGTTGGTCGCCCACTGAACCACACCGGCTGCGTTGACGCGCTGCGCGTAAATGTCGTAGTTCCCGGGAACGCGACGATCTTCCCAGGCGACAATGGCGCCGCCCGCGCCGTCCGTGACAATCGCGGGGTAGACCTGTCCGTTCGCGGCCGAACACAACGACACACAGCTGGTCCACTGCGCCACGCCGCCGGCGCTGAGGTGCTGCGCGATGATGTCGTAGTCCGTGGGCTGGAAGCTGTACCAGGTCACGATCACGCCCCCGGCCCCGTCGGAAACAATCTTGGGCTGAAAGTCGCCCACATTGGAAAGGCACGGCGGCGTACCGTCCTGCTGCCATTGTGCACGGGCGGGAGAGAAATCAAACAGGAGGGCGGTCAGGACAACCAGGAGAAGCGGAGTCTTCATACGCGGCCTCGACGAAACGGCGGGCGCGGCGTCGGCGACCACCAATTGGGAAGGAAGGTCACCCGGCCGACGCCGGATGTCGACGACCAGGCGGGGGTTCGCGATATAAACCTCCGGCTGGACAATTCTAGCACCGTCGAACAGCAGTGAGCAAGGAACCCCGATTCACTCACAAACGGACAATCCCCGCGCCCAAGAGGGCATAGATGATCGAACCCGGCAGGGAGCCAACGAAGACGCTGGCGATGTGAACGCGCAGCGGGACGTGGTTGGTGCCGGCGAGAAAAGTCGAGATATTGGCGCCCGCCCAGGGAAGCATGCGCATGATGATGAGCGAGCGGAGGTCGTCGCGCGCGAAGCGTCGCGCCCACGGTGGAAGCGAGTCCAACCGCTTCTGAATGTGAAGGTCCCGTTCCCGACGACTCCAGAAGTAGTACAACGCGACGCCGGTGATCAGACCGGAGGCCATGTTCAGACCCATGGCGGCCAGGACAGGGAAGAGCATTCCATTGAGTGTCGGGATGAGACTGGAGCCCACGGGTGTCATCGACGTGAGGCATTGCAGCGTCACGGTGATCAGCGGAGCCAACGACCCCGTGGAGCGGATCCTGCGGGCGGCGTCGGTCTGCGAGCCGAGCCAGTACCTGGTCGCAATACCGAGGAGCACAAGTCCAAGAATCTGCCACGTGAGAGGCGCGCGAACGACACGGGCCAGGGTCTGCGGAATGGTCCGCCGTTCTCGCGCATATTGAGGTTCGGTCACTGACGCCACTGTACCGCGTCGTACCACAAGCGTCAATTCACCCCAACCCCTACGCATCTTTCATGGCACCACTCGATTGATTCTCTCCGCGTTTCGTGCCTACGATGCATCCTCAACCGGCACCTGCACCACGGGTGCCGTTACCAACCAAGGAGAATGTCCTATGTCTGTTGCTCGCGTCACAGAAATCACGTCCTCGTCGAAGAAGAGTTTCGAAGACGCCCTGCATCTTGGCATTGCGCGCGCGACCAAGACGTTGCAGAACGTCACGGGCGCGTGGATCAAGCACCATGAAGTTGTCATCACGGAAGGGAAGATCACCGAGTACCGTGTCCGTCTCAAGGTCACGTTCATCTTGAAGGATTGATGGGGTGTGGGGACATCCATCCCACTACAGGATTCGCTTGAGTTCGTTTCCGGTCTCGCGAGGCTATATTATGGATAGCCCCCGCGCTGGTCCCCCCAGTTGACGTACCCCTGAAGGTCACGGAGTGATCCATGAACTACCTGCTCTGCCGCAACCGGGTCCGCAATTTCGACCAATGGAAGCGTGTCTTCGACAGCCACGCCGACATTCATGGAAAGGCCGGACTCAAACTCACGAATCTCTGGCACGAGATGGACAATCCGCGTCATGTCTTCTTTCTCTTCGAGGTCGAGGACATGGAACGCGCCCGCGCCTTCCTGGACCACTCCGACGCGTCCACATCGGCGCACGAAGCGGGACTGATCGAGGGTGATTTTCACTTCTTCGGTCCGAGCCTGGGTTACAGCCCCGCGGACCAAACGAAGAGCCTTGTGGCGACGCGGATCGTCGAGAGGGTGGCGTCTGCCAACGACGATGACAACGCGTCAAACGCGCAGGCCGTGGAAGGCTCGGTGCCGCAGGGGCCTGTGAAGAGCCCGGAGCTCGAGAAGAGCCCCGGATCCGAGAAGAAGAATCCCGAGCGCGAAAAGAGCCCCGAAGCCGAGAAGAAAAGTCCCGAGCTCGAGAAGAGCCCCGAGTCCGAGAAGAAGAGTCCCGAGCCCGAGAAGAACCCAACGCGCTCAGAGTCTGTGAAACACACGGAGCCGGCGAAGAGCTCGATACCACAGGCGATGAAGGGTCCGGAGCGTGTGAATAGCGCGCCACCGGACGAGCCGTTCGAGGGTTGGAAGCCCGTCGAGAATTGGCCCCCCGCGGAGGAAGCCGCGACCATGATGCAGTCGACGCCGGAACCGTCGCGTCCCCGTGGTCGCTGGGAGAGAATCAAGTACTAGAGGCTCGACGCAGTTTCGACCTGGGGACGCTGCCACTGTAGATCGTTCAGTGCCGCCTTGACGAGCGCTAACGATCGTGATACACCCCTCGTGTCGGCAGCGAACGTCCCGTCGGTTTCCTTCCTACATCCAACCGCTGCCCGCCGCCTGCCTTCCCGCAGTACACGGCAGGAGTTTTTCACAATTTCAGATTACCTGCCCCACGGCTGACCCACGGTACGTCCACCGGCAGGCCGCCGTGCCCTCGGCCATGAGCGGGAAAGGGAGTGAGAATTCAATTCACCGAGATGGGGCGCGGCTCAGTTTGTATCGCTCCGAAGAAAACTAGATGCAGTTGACAATCTTCTCTCGAATGGAGGTGACACGGCCGCTCCCGGGCCGTGAACGCGATGAAAAGAGTGCAACACAAAATCATCCTCGGCGTCCTGGCTGCTGTCTTTTGCGTAGCAGCCATCCACAACGCTGATGCGACATCGGTCAAGAAGATGACCGTCGCCAACCTGATCAAGTACGGTGACAAGATCATCGCTGGTCGCGTCACCGCGATCTCTGACGGCTTCGATTCGAAAAACATCCCCTACACGGACATCACCGTCGCCGTCAGCGAAAGCCTCAAAGGAAACGTTAACGGAAACTATACCTTCCGGCAGTTCGGGCTTGTTCAACCGCGTCAGATCAACGGCCGGACGTATCTGGGCGTGTCGCCGGACGGCTTCCCGCGTTTCAAGAAGAACGAGGACGTGGTCCTCTTCCTGTTCAAGAAGACGTCGCTCGGTTTCCAGTCGAGCGCCGGTCTGATGCAGGGCAAGTTCACGGTCACGGGCCGTACGTTGACGAACGACGTCAACAACTTCGGTCTGTTCAAAGACATCACGGTCAACCAGTCACAATTGACTCCCGATGAGAAGAAAATGCTCACCGTGGAGTCAGGACCGCTTGATAACGAGCTCTTCAAGGGGTTCGTGCGAAAAGCGGTTCAACAGAACTGGTTCAACTAAACAAGGAGGATGAACATGCGCAGACTAACAATTCTCGTGGGCATGCTGGTCCTCCTCGTGGCGTCGAGCGCCATGGCGAATGGACCGCTGCTCGTGTTTGACCCGGCGACGAAAACACCGTTCGCGTGGCCGGGACCTGTCGATATCTACACCGACCTCGATGTGAATTTCTCGAATACCGGGCCGATGACCAATGCCGCTGGCACCGCGCGCGTAGCGGATGCTGCGGCACAGTGGACCAACGTTGCGACCGCGTCTCTGGTGGTCGGCGTCGCGGGTGACTTCGCGGCCGTGGGACTCCCCGAGATCAACTCCACGAATTTCAACCTGGTTCTCAGCGCGTTCAACGGCGGTGGATACCACATCATCTACGACAGCGATGGCGCCATCACCGCCGCTCTCGCCGGACCGGGCGTGCTCGGCTTCTCGAGCCCGGAATGGGCGACGGGCGCCAACATTGACGAGGCGTACGGCGTTCTGAACGGTTCCACGGTAGAGGTGGGCGACGTGTTGGGCACGTGGTGGCAGGGCGTCTTCACCCACGAAATGGGTCACGCCTTGAATCTCGCGCACACGCAGACCAACGGCGCCATCGGCTTCTTCGGTGACGACCCCGGTCCGACCAACTGCGTGCCGCCATACGGTGGCTTTCCCGCCATCAGCGACCTGGAGACGATGTATCCATTCATCGATCCCACGATCGGCACGGGCAGCGGCGTCGTGCAGGGCACGGTTGATCTGCTCGACGACAAGGGCGCACTTTCGGACATCTATCCCGACGCGGGATGGCCTGCCGGTACCGGAACCGTTCAGGGCATCATTTACGCATCCGATGGCATCACCGAAATTACCGGCGTCAACGTGATCATCCGCAACGTGAACAATCCGTGGACGGACTCGTCTTCCATGCTCTCGGGCGCCCGCTCCCAGGGCGGGGCCGGACCGGATGGCAGTTATGTGTTCCACGGCCTCACGCCGGGCGAAACGTACGTTGTCTACGTCGATGCCATCGTGGCCGGCGGTTTCAGCACCACACCAGTAGCGCTCCCGGGGCCGGAGGAGTTTTACAACGGCACGTTCGAGAGCAGCGACCCCGCTATCGACGACAAGTGTGCGGCCGACGGCCTGACCGTGGCGGCGAACCAGACCATCCAGGCGGACATCATCTTCAACACCGAGCTCAATCTCGGCGACGATGACTCGCAGGAAGTCACGCTACCGTTCCCGTTCACGCTGTGTGGCAACACCTACACCTCGGTCTGGGTCGGGTCCAACGGCTTCGTGACGTTTGGAGCTCCCAACACGGACTTCAGTCCGTCGGTGGCCGACCTTCTGTCGGGACCGGCGCGCATCGGCATGTTGTGGACCGACCTCAACCCGAGCGTCGGTGGCAGCATTACCGCTGCTCCCTCGGGGCCGAATTTCGTGATCACCTATTCCGGTGTTCCCGAGTATTCGACGGCCAACAGCAATTCGTTCACGCTCACACTGCGTCCGGACAACACGTTCAACGTCGACTACCCCGGATTTGACGCGACCGGTGGACTCGTCGGCGAGTCACTCGGAAACGGGGTGGCGAGCGATCCGGGTGAAATCGACTTGAGCACGGCACCGGAGCCCATTTCGGGTGCTCCGGGTGACGCCGTGTATGAATTCTTCCAGGCGGCGGACAACGATCTCTCGGGTGACAACCTCGAGTGGGGAACGTGTCCCTCCTTCAGTCCCACCATCGCGCTGGCGCAGCCGGGTGTGATCTACGCCACCTCCGGCGGAAGCACCGGCGGTGCCAACCTGTACACGATCAACGAGTTCACCGGGGCCGCGACGCTGATCGGACCCACCGGCGTCACCGGTATGCCCGGTCTGGCGATCAACTCGAACGGAGAGATCTGGGGAACCCAGCGCATCAGCGGCTCTCTGTATCGAGTAGATGCTTCGACCGGCCAGGCGTTCTTCCAGACCACGATGGACATCAGTTTCCTGGACGCGATCGCGTTCGATGCGAACGATGTGCTCTATGGTATTGGATTCGATCCGCCTGATTTCAACCTGCGCAAGATCAATACGTCGACCGGCGTATCGACGACTGTCGGTCCCACGGGCGATGTATACGTGGGGCTGGCATTTCACCCGGTAACGGGTGTGCTGTACGGATCGACCGGCGGTTTCCAGCCGGCCAACCCGGACGGTATCTCCAGGATCAACGTGAGCACCGGCGCAGCGACGTATCTTGGCG
>DATEHD010000040.1:0-9326 GCA_035279765.1 Candidatus Krumholzibacteriia bacterium
TCCCATGCCGCGCGAATCGCTTCCGCGCGGGTGGCGCCGATGGCCCAGGCGACGCCAGTGGTGGCGTAGTAGTGGAAGGACTGCTCGGCGACGTTCTTCTTGGCGGTGTTTGCCATACGAACAAACCTCATGATGAAAGGATGATTGTGAATCTCTTACACCCTTAAATCTAATCATGAGGCTTTTCTAAACCCTCGATTTTCAGTCGCCGAACAAGCCGCGAGCGCCGATTGGCTGGCGCGAGGCCCCGAACATTTGGGGGGTTGACACGACTTTTCGCGTTTCGAGGAATGCGACCAGAATCCGCGCGTTAGTCTTCGTCGGCGGGTGAGAGCTGGAACTCGTCGAGCGTCTCGTTGATAGCGAGGTCTTCGTCGAGATCGGGCCAGTGGATGCCGGTCGGGATGAAGGCTGGGCCCGTGAAGCGCCAGCGGCGGATTTGGTTTTCCGTCGCGTCGGCGAGTCTCGGTGTGAGGTCGCGTGGGATGCGATAGCTGCGCCCGTCGGCGAGGATGAGGAAGAGGTAGCGATTGGTGACGTGGACACGCGATCTGCGCATGGTTCTCCTCGGCGCTTCAGGCGGCGGCGGAATTCGGCGCGCGTACAGCACGCATCGCACGTCTTGGGCGGCACGCCTTTGCCGTACGTCCATTCCAGTGGCAGCACGTGGCAGACGGGACACATCAGCGTGACCCCGGGCTGATACTTCCGGTAGCGTTTCGCGTACTCGCGCTTCTCCAGCACGCGATGACTGTTGTACTCGCGATGATACGCGAGCCAGCGCTCGCGGCGAGGTCCGGGCTGTCTGAGCTTGCGTGCCTCGATGTGCTTGTAGGCGCGGAGCTGCTTCGGGTGCGCGGCCTTCCATGCGGCCCGCGTCTCATTCCGGCGCGCGCGGCGCTCCGGCGTCGCGTTGCGTTTGCGCCATGCCGCGTTCTTCTTCTTCCGGCGCGCGGGATCGGCCATCGATCTCGCCTCGGATGCTCGGCGCGCGAGGCGCTTGCACCCTGCGCAGCGCAGGGCGGTGCCGCGTCGGCCTTCGACCGGCAGCGGGCAGTCGCGGCAGATCCCGGCGCGACGGCGGTCGCAAACATAACAGACGGTACTGACAACGCCGCCGGGGAGCACGACGTCGTCGAGCCGCCCGCCGCAGAAGCGAACAGGGCAGATCACTCGTCGTCAGGCAGTTCGCGCTCGTCTACTTCTTCGTACGCATCGGGGGCCGGAGGTGGTGATACCTCCATGCCTGCTCGGCGCTGCGCCTCACGAATTCCTTCGTAGCACGCCGCGCACAACGGCTCGCGGATGCCCTCTGGATCCGGCGTGCCGCCCTTCATGCGGATGCTCGGCACGCGCAGCGGATTGGCACTGAATGGTGCGCGGCAGAGCGCGCACGTCGCGAAGAGTGTCACATATCCCATATCACTTCTCTGATGGAGGTTCGTAGAGCTTGTCGAGCACTTCCCACTTCCAGCCCTTTTGCTCGCAGTAGCGGACGACTTGCAGGCCCGCCCAGCCCATCATGTAGCGGAGGATCGGCGCAGCATGAACGACGGTGCCGCGATGCACGTCTACGCCCGCGACGAAGTGCGGGGCCTCGATGCGCACGACGCGCGTCACCTCCTCTTCTCTTTCTCGCCGAGCACCAGCCAGCGCACGCCGCGCTGCTCGGGATCGAGATCGGCGATGACGAACGCCTCTCTGGCGTTGAGGGCGCGCTTCCCGGTTTCCAAGCGACTGAGTTTGGATTTGTCGAACTTCGTGAAGAGCTTCGGCTGAACCAGTGCGGCGAACTCGGTTCCCGTCAGGGCCAGCGCTTCGCGGATGACGCTGACGCGCGCGCCGCAGTCGACTTGCTCGTGGCGGTTTTGGGTCGCCGGTCTCATCGCGGCGCTCCCGCGTTCGGCCAATCGATGCCCTGCGCTTTGCGCTTGGCGAGCGCGCGTTCGGCATCCGCGTCGCACAGCGTGCGCATCCAGCCGGTGATGTTGCGCAGCTTCCCGGGCTGGCCGCAGTCCTCGCAGATCGTCGCGCTCTTCTCCTCCAGATCGGCGAGCAGCGCATCAAAGTCGCAGCGGGCATAGACGCGCAGCTTCGACAGCTTCTCTTTGACTTGCACGACGCGATGTCCCGGCGGCATCTGATCGAAGATCTTGTTCACGAGCGGGGCCCAGCCCTTCCCGACGGCGGCGAGCGCTTGATCGCGGGTGTAGCCCTCCATCTTCACGTCGTCTTTCACAGGCGTCCTCCTCGGTGTTTCAGCAATTCGCGCACGGTGTCGAGGCCCTTCGCTTCGTCGCGCTCTAATTGACGGACGAGCGCGGTGGCCGCTTGCAGCCCGCGCAGGAAGGACTCCGAGCCTTCCACGCTCAAGAACACGCTGCTGTTCCATGAGAGCGAGTAGTAGTACTCGTCGCCGATGACCTCCTCGACGGCGACCGGCGTGCGCATGATGTGGATCAGAATGTCGTGCGCGCCCCGGCAGCTCCCGTTGTGCGGGTCGATGCGGATGACGAAATGACCGTCGATGCGCTCGACGGTCATTCGGAAATCCTCATCGTGGTGTTTATCGATCAAACCACCTCCTACTCCGCGTTGGGAGGATCGAAGTAGGTGGCGAAGCGCGGATCGACGAGGATATTGCCCCGCACGTGGTTCTTCTCCAGATAGTCTTGGAGCACCGGATACAGCACGGCAATCGGCAGCGGGGGCGTGAAGTCTTGGTTCTGCATCGTCGTGAGGTTGCACGTCATGACGAGGTCACGCACGGCCTGCCGCAGCGAGAGTTCCTGTTTGCGCAGCTTGTTGTGCGGGCCGTACGCGCCCTTCTTCTTGCCGGTGCCGTTGAGCGTCGGCTCGGGCACGACCTTGACGGGGCCGGAGTAAAGCACGACGGCCTTGCCATTCTTCGGCTGCTTCAGCTCCGGCGTCTTGCCCATCGGCGGGCGCCCGCCGCCGCGCCGCACCGGCAAGCCTAGTTGCGAGGCGACGCGCTTGAGCACTGACTCGTTCATCGGCGCGAGTTTCATGTAGCTCGCGATCTTGTGATGCGGAACGCGCACCAGCTCGGCGAGTTTGACGACGAGCGGATGGTTCGGGGCCATCAACCCCATCACCATTTTCTGCATCTGCATGTACTTCACATGCAGCTTCTCGCTGACGTCGTGGATGGTGAGCTGGTGTTCAGTCCAGAGGTACTTCGCCAGTGGGGATCTCGGCTTGTAGTCTCTCGCGCCTTTCTTCTTCGGCGATACGGCGACGGTCTGCGGCTGCTTCGCCGCGACCTTCGTCGTCTTCGCCACTTTCCCCTGCCCGCCGCGCCACACGGTGCCGTGCGCCATCTGGTTCTGGATCTTCTTCAGAAACCTGTCTGTCATCGGCTCGCCCTTCGTGAACGCTCGCACAGCCTCCGTCGGCTGTTTGAGCGCTTCGGCGAGCAGCGGCAGCATCGGAGAATTGGGCGCGATCTTCTCTGGGTTGGCGTGCAGACGGATGGCAAACGAGCGCACGTCCGGCGGCAACTGGCGCATGTTCGCGATGCCGCAGTGCTGTTGCAGGAAGTGGCCGAACGTGCCCGCGTCGTAGATGTGCGTGCGCGGCATCAGAGGGCCTGCAGCAGTTCACGCTCCGCTTTCTTCTGGAGCTGCTTGACGTCCTTCGCGAGCGCGCGGAACGCCGGATTGCCGCCGTACGCCTGTCCCCAGTACGTGAGCGAGCGCTGGAGCGATCTCACGGCCTGCTCAATGACTTGCTCGCGGAATTCTGTTCGGCCCATCGCCGAGCGATGCGACAAGAGCACGCGCTTGCCGCCGTGGTCTGGGTGATGCACAAACACGAATCCGCGTGTCTTCGTCGGCTTGTCGTCCTTTTCGAGGACCAAATGCGTCAGGATGCGCTTGGCTTCTCGCTTGTTCTGTTTGTGTGCAGCGGCTTCTTGATCCCAGGTGATGAAGGCGTGCATCGGGCTGGTGTGCTTTCTGGCGGCGGCAATGATCTCCTCTTCGGTGACGTGTTCCTTCTTGTCCACGATGAGCTGTTCAATCTCTTCGCCTATCGCCTGTGGATCAGCATCCGGGTACATCCCTGCGATTCTCAAGGCATAGCGGGTTTGTGGCATTCGCGACTCCAGTTGTGTGCGGTTCGTCCCGGGGACAGAGCTGTCAGCGCTCTATTGTACGTGAGGGACGGGTCACGTAATATCTGCGTGCTTCTGACAGCAGGCGCAAGGGGAAATTTGCTCCAGTTCTCCTACTCTATCTACAAACGCTTATGGGATTTAGGTCCATGCCGCTCCAGCCGTTGCCGCCGGTCGAGCCCGCTGCCTTCTCCCGGCGATTGGTGCGTCCGTTCACGCGCGTGGAGTTGCGGCTCGTCTTGCTGATCAGCGACGGGCTGACACGCCCGCAGCTCGCGCCTGCGCTCGGGCTCTCGCCGCGCACCGTGGACACGTATCTCAAGATCATTGCTCGCAAGGTGGGCGATACCGGCGACGTGCCGTTAGAGCTACGCGGCATCGACCGGATCCGGTTCTGGGTGCAACAGCAGCGCGCGTATGCGCTGGTGCGCCGGATTGCCGCGCTAGAGGCTGAACTGAAAGAGAAACGGCACTCAGCCTAGACTGAGTGCCGTTCGTCGTCTGCGGGCCTGCTGGGGCGATCAGTAGGTCACTGTCACCGCCGCGCCCTGTCCCGCTGCCGTCGTGGAGAACACGATCACCAAGACACGCAGCGTGTTGTTCGGGCCGACGGCCATTGTGCAGTTGCTGTTCGTCCCGGCGAGCGGATCGCCGACGGGGAACCATGCCGGGACCGGCGCGCTCGCCGTGCCGATGTTGAAGAGCAGGTAGCACGTGTAGCTCGGCGGGCGATTCATGGTGCCTGCCGCCGCCGGAAGGTCAGCGGTGAAGCCGGAGCTGGTGCCGTTCGACACCAGGGAGCCGGTGAAGACAAGGTGCGTGCTGCCGTTCGGGCCGACGGGGCCCTGTGGTCCCGGCACGCCCTGCGGTCCCATCGGGCCGGTCGGGCCCTGCGGGCCGGTGGGGCCAGCCGGACCTTGCGGGCCCTGCGGGACGGTGGGGCCCTGCGGGCCAACAGCACCGTCGGCGCCTTTGCAGGCGACCATGCCGACGAGCGCGAGGAGCGAGAGAACACGGGTGGTCTGTAACACGATCAGAGATCTCCAAAGAGAGGTGAGAGAGGATTACTGCTTATTCAGGATGATGGCGTCGCCCGTGAAGCCGGAGCCGACGAACGTGCCGACGAGCTGCGCGGGGATGGAGGGATGGTAAGTGCCGCTGAAGCTCACGGGCTGCGCCGACCCGGAGGAAAGGGTAAGCGTGAACGCAGGCTTCGTGAAGACGCCGGTCACGACCTGGGCGCGCGTGCCGGTTGGCGTGTTGGTGATCGTGCCGGAGCCGGAGACGTTGCCGTTGTTGTCGAGCAGGGTGAGCGTGACCATCTGCGAGCCGAGGCCGCCGGACCACGTGCCGTTCAAGTCGATGGGCGGCGTGCTGGTGCTATCACCGCAGGCGGCGAGGGAGACGGCGAGGACGAGCGCGAGAAATGTTCGCATAACGGGTGGGACTCCAGAGAGAGAAAAGATGGCGCGAGGGATCCGCGTCGCGCCGTCGCGGACGTACATCATGGTTTACTCGTTAGAGCCTGTCAATTCTGGCCAAAGCCTCTTCCGCGTCGGCGCGCCGAGCTGCCTGTTCGTTCCGCTCGTCACAGAGGCGAGCGACATCCATGCGGAGCGTGACGATTTCGGCGAGGGCGGCGGCATAGTTGCGCTCTAGTCGCGTGAGCGCTTCGACCTTCGGCGGGGCGATGGGCGTACCCTCCCATCGCAGCTCGATGGCGTGGCGCGCCTCGTGAAACAGCACGGCGGCGCGCTCCGGCGGCATGAAGTCAGGCATTGGCGAAAGCCAGGAGGAGGATGACGGCGAGGAGCCCGAACAGGGTCACGCCAATGACGCGCATCCGCCGGTCTTCCGGCACGCGCTCCATGCGGCTCCTCAAGCCACTGAGGAGCCCGAACGGCAGCGCGAGCACGGTGATGACCAGTGCGCCGATGAAGAGGTACGACAGCGCGGAGAAGAAGCCGGTGATGAGGCTCATGCGTGCCTCTTCGCGCGCTCGTCCAGCTCGCGCTCGCGGGCTTCGCGCGCGGCTTCGTCGCCTGCGAGCAGGGCGCGCTCGCGGTTGAACTTCTCGGCGAGCGCCTCGTCTTCCAGCTTCACCGACAGCGCGTCGGCGCGGTCATCGTCTTGATTCGCGAGCGCGGCGTCCAGCTTCTCTTGCAGCCTCGCGATCTTCTGCGCGCGGTTGCGCTCGTAGTCGAGGATCAAGTTGCGGCGACGGAACAGCCAGATCTCGCGCTCCAGCATGCGCGTCGGCATGCCGAGCAGTTCCTGGCACCGCCGCTTTACGGCGCGCGGCACCGGCACCATGCCGGACTGCCACGCTTCGATGTTGCGGCTTTCGCGGACGATGAAGCGCGCGAACTGGGCGCGCGTCATATCCACCCGTTCAATGGCTTGGGTGAGCAGCTTTGCGTCCATCACGTTGGGCGCGGGGCGCGGGTTCGGCGGCACCGGCTTCTTTCGTTGCTTGGGCATTAGTAGCTGATCCGCTGAAGGGTCTTGGACATGCGCACCTCTACCGTCTGGCCGCAGTACGCGCAGACGACGGTGAAGGGCGCGGCGAAACGGTTTTCGTTCGTGTCCCAGAGGAAGGAGCCCGTCTCGGGATGCGCGAGGTTCGCCCCGCACGGACAGGTGATCTCCACTGAGGCAACGCGGAGCGTGGCGCGCTTCATAGGGCGGCTCCATTGGCGGCGAGCCACGCGCTGTTGAGCGCTTCCACGATCTGCTGGAGGTTCTGATCGAAGACGACCGGCGACGTCGTGAAGCCATCGTCGTCGTTGCCGACGCGCTCGCAGCGCACGATGCGCTGCCCGTACCAGCACAGATTGCGTCCCTGTAGGCTGTAGGGCGCGCTCGCGGGCAACTCGACGGCGATGGTGTCATCCTGCGCGTCCTGCTCCATCTGCGCGCTGATGGCGTCTTCCTTGGCTTGCTGCTTCGCGCACTTCGCGGAGCAATAGCCGGTGTCGCGACGATGCGAGGGAACAGGCTTCCCGCATCGCTGACAGTACTGCGGTGTCCGGCGCTTCATTCGGCACCCGCCGGTTTGGCGAGCACGTTCAGCGCTGCCGGGAGGGGGCAGGAGCCCCACGCTTTGTGCCCGTCAAACTGGATGCCGACCACGTCGTCCGTGACGTGGACGATCTCGCCGCGCGTTCCGGCGCGGATGCGCGTAAAGCCGCCCTCTTCCCGTTGCAATCCCATTTCGGTGCGCGCGACGACGCGAGCGCCGACGGTGAGATCGGCGCTGGCGAGCGGCTGTGCGTACGCGAGGAAGAACTGTGTCTCGCGCTTCCAATCGGCGAGCGCGTCGAGCAGCGCGTCGATGACGGCGGCGTCGGGGCGCTTCTCTACCGACTTGTTGCCCTTGTTGAGTTTGTCGCGGATCTCGCGTAGTTCGCGCTCGTTGGTCGCGACGACTTGCGCGAGGGCGAGGATGGCGGTGTCGAGCGCGGCGGATGTGTCGGCCATGTTAAGCATTCTCCAATGAGCAGAGGTCACAGGGATTGGGCGCGTTGTCGTTGCACAGCGCGCAGACCCAGCGCAGGCAACGCGGGCATTTGGTGAGCGTACGCTCCGACGCCTCGCAGCACTGGCAGCGCTGCGGGGCGAGGGCATGGTGAAAGCGCTTGTGATAGCCGCCGGTCATCGGGCACGCTCCAACACGCCGATATGGATGTGGCGCGGCGAGTCGGGATCGTACACGTAGGGCTCATCCACGGCGACGTGGTTGCCCAGCGCGCAGAGGGAGCAGTCGCACGGCATGACGGTCCACCGCGCGAGGCCTTCCGGGCCGGTGATCTGGCCCGTGTTGTGGAGGAACTCGCCGGTCAGACGGACCCGCGTGCCGACCGCAGGCTTCTTCTTCACTTAGCGGCCCTCCGGCAGGAACGCGCCGGTCATCGCCTTGTAGAGGCGCGCAGCGATGTCGGCGGCAGGCAGCGCATCGCTGCGCTCGTACGAGAACAGGCCGGAGCGATAGCGCCCTTCCTGCCAGGATTCGTGCTGCTGCTGGATGAGCACGTAGCGCTCGCGCTTGGGACCGCCCTGCCACGAATCGCTGCCGGAGTCGTATAGGGTGAGCGTGCCGAACGCATCGAACGCGGGCGGTGCCGACGTCACGCCAAGCACGTAGGTGATCGCGATGTCAGCGCCATGAAACGCGAGGGTCAGCGTGGTCGCGGCTGCGGGCTGTGCAGTGTTTGCCATTGAAACGGACTCCAGAAAGGGTAAGCAGTAATGTAACTGATGGACGCGCATTAGTGTGGTGGAGGACTCATCAGTACCCGCGTGACGGGTAGACGGGCCGGAGCCCGTTTCGTCCTAGTCTGTCGGGCCGAATCCCGTGTTGCATCCATTGAACGGCGCGACGGGAAGACACACATGGGTTGTGTTGTCGGGCTGCTGCGCGAGGAGGAACGGCGGCAGCGGCACGACGGCGAGCGCGCCGCACAGCGGACACAATTTCGGGTCCGTGGTGTCGAAGAGGCGCGCGAGATGGCGGGAAGAGCGTTGCTGTGACACGATATGAGATCTCCAATTATGAGTTAAGAAACAGGTAATCAACTGCCTCGCGGCAGATGCACGACACCAACACGCCATGGCGCGTGCTCATCCACGCATCGTTGCCCACGGTGTCGGCGATGGCGCGGGCCCGTTGCTCGCGCGTGTAGAACCGCGCCCAGCGGGACAGCGCGCGTTGGACGCGCCGTTGCACATACGGACGTCCACGAATCGTTCCGTCGTCCGTCGTGAAATACGCTTCATCGTCGGCGACTTCGCCGGTGCCGTCCCAAATGCGATGCGCCATGGCTACTGCGCTCCGGAGCACGTGCAATTGTCCGTCACGTGGTCGCACGCGAGGCAGGTGCCGTACTTCTGCCGCCATGCGTCGTGCAGCATGCGCTGTCCCGTCTGGACGGCGTCGGCGAGATCGTTGGTGTAGTAGGCCGACGCTTCGCCCGCGCCCTTCAGCGTGACGCGGAATTCGCCGTCTTTCTTGCGCAGGGTCACACCCATGCGTGCCAGGACGCGCACGGCATCCGTGAATGTGTAGAGTGCCACGATACCAAAACCTCGGGCAGAGAGTGTGCTGTCAACCATTGGGGAAACCTCCAGAAAAGGATTTGGACTCATCAGGGCGCGCATCCACGCGCCGACGGGCTGTCAGCCCGTTTCGTCC
>DATEHD010000041.1:0-2264 GCA_035279765.1 Candidatus Krumholzibacteriia bacterium
CGAACCATCCGAAGTGGATCGTGTGCGCGCCGGGAAGCGTGATGTGATCGAGGAGCGTCCCGGTCGCCATCGCCACCGCCGCCGCCGCACACTGCACGACCAGACGGGCGACGACGCCGAGCCCTCTCCAGTCGTCCGCGATGCCGGCCGCGAAAAGAATGATCGCGCCGATGGTGAGCGGAATGAACGGCCGGACGATGGGATCGAACACACACAGCACGGCGAACGTCGCCATGAACGCGCCGACGATGGCGATCCCGCCAAAGCGCGGCTTGGGCCGGTCGTGCGAGCTGCGGGCGTTGGGAATGTCGGCAAAAGCCCCGGCCGAGGCATGGCGCAGGAGCAGCCGCGTGCCCAGGTACGACAGGCCGAAGGCGGCCGCAAATGCCAGTACAATCGTCATGAAGTGGCGAGGAAAACTGGTTGGGAGAGAATAAGGTGCTGCTCCGGCACCCGACAAGGCGATTTATCGCCGCGCAACCATGCCGGGAAGGGCGTCTTCAAGCGTGAGTCGGGGCACCATCCCGAGCAGGGCGCGCATGTCGCCGGGCTCGTACCAGGCCGAACTGAACAGTTTGGTGTAGGCCTCGCTGTCGAAGGGTGCCCGGCGCTTGAGCAGCGCGCCGAGAGCGTCGCCCCCCACCGCGAGCACGCGCCAGCACGGCGACGGCAGCGACCAGGCCACGGGAGGCCTGTCGAGCGCCGCATTCATGGCGTCGAAAATGTCGCGCGTGGAGTATTCGACTCCGTCGCCGATCACGATCCGCTTCCCCACGGCGTCGGCACTGGAACTCGCCGCGATGAATGCGCGCGCCACGTCGTCCACGTGCACCATGGCGCGCCGGTTGCGTATGTGCGGCGGAGGCGGAAACCGGAACGACTTGATCGCGCGCAGCATTCCGCCGAGATTGCCTTCCACACCGGGTCCATACACAAGCGAGAGCCGGAGCACCACCGGCTCCGCCAGGGTGGCGAGCACGATGTCCTCCGCGTCGCGCTTGGATTGTCCGTAAGGTGAGAGCGTTTCGTCACCCTCCCCTTCACCCATCGCTTTGACACTGCTGGCGAACACGAAGCGGCGCACGCGAGACACACGCGCGCAGTCAACTACGCGCTGCGTGCCCCCTACGTTGACGCGCGTGTATTCATCCATATCACTCACTCGCTCAGCAACTGCATGCGCGCGGCCGGCCAGATGAAACACGGCATCCGCACCATCGAACGCTCCGTCGGGAATCTTGTCACGACCAATGTCCGTGATAATCGTTTCGTCCCACGGCCCTTCGCGGGATTGATCGCGGAGCACAGCGACAACGTGGCTGTGCTCACGGAGCGCCTCGCACAGTCTGCGGCCGATAAATCCGGACGCGCCCGTCACCACCACGCGCCGGCTCATCGTGGCTCCGTCCTGCACAGCTCCTGGTAGAGGGCGAGCGTCTCACGCACCACGATCGACTCGGCGTACTCGCCCACCACGATCTCACGGCCCGCGGCGGCAAAGCGCGCGCGCAATGCGGGATCCAGCGCGAGCTTCTCGATTGCCAGCGCCAGCGCGGACGCATCACGCGCCGGCACCAGCAGCGCATTCACGCCGTCGCGCGCAATCTCGCGGCAGCCGGGAACGTCGGTGGCCACGATGGCGCGCCCGCATGCCGCGGCCTCCAGGAGCGCTTTCGGCAGCCCTTCGCGGTAGCTGGGCAGTACTGCAATGTGAGTGCTCCGCCAGGTCGAAGGCATGTCGTCATTCCACGGCACGTGCGCGACGAGACCATCGCGAACCCACGCTCTCACGGCGTCGGCGGGAACAGATTCCGGGTTCTCGGGGTCCGGATCACCAGCCAGCACAACCTCGACAGGAACACGCCGTGTACGGAGCATGCGCGCGGCTTCCACGAGCTCGCCGATTCCCTTCGACACCAGGAGCCGGCCACCGTACACGACGCGTACCGGCGGCGCGGGCGGTTCGGGCGACGGAGCAAAGCGCGCGATATCCACGCCGGAGCCGCGGATCATGTGGATGTGCGACGAAGGAAGCAGATGCGTTCGCGATAGCGCTTCCCTGTCGTCGGGGTTCTGGACGATCACGTGCACACCCGGGGCGCTCCACGCGAAGCGCAGCACGCCGTTGAAAACGCCACGCAGCGCCCGCGCGCGCATCTGCCGTGACGTCTCCACGTAGCCCATCCCCGCGATCGCATTCACCTGCGCACGCACACGCGCGAGCCGCGCGGCAATGCCCCCGTATACCACGGGCTTCACCGCGA
>DATEHD010000042.1:0-15177 GCA_035279765.1 Candidatus Krumholzibacteriia bacterium
TGGTGGATGAGGTGAAAGTGGCGCAGAAGATTCTGCAGTCGCTGCATCTGCGCTCCAATACCCCGCGCATCATCGCCTGCCCGACGTGCGCACGCAATCGCATCGACCTGTTCGCCATTGCCGAGGAAGTCGAGCGTCGCACCGCGCACCTGCGCGTCCCCATCAACATCGCGGTGATGGGCTGCGCCGTGAACGGCCCGGGCGAAGCGGCGGGCGCGGAAATTGGCATCGCCGCCGGCGACGGCGAAGGCCTCATCTACATCAACGGGAAGATCGACCGCAAGGTGAAGGAAGACCAGATGGTCTCCGAGCTGATGAAAGAGATCGAGGCGCGCTGGGGCTCCGGCAAAGGCGAAGTGAGCAGCGCGCACACGGTCGGCCGCTGGGTTTCGGAAGAGAACGACACCCAGGGTTAGTGCACGACCACGAGCTTCTGGTTGAATCTCTGCCCGCCCACCTGCAGTCTGCAGAAATAAACTCCCGCCGGCACCCGATCGCCGGCCTCATCGATTCCATTCCATTCAAAGCGCACTTCTCCGGCGTCGTGCACCCCCGAGGCAATCGTCGCCACGCGCCGCCCGCTCACGTCGAACACAGTCACGTTGATATTCGCGCGTTCGGCAAGATGCGCGGCAATGGTTGTGCTTTCGCGAAACGGGTTGGGCGAGAGCAGCCAGAACGTCGTGGGAAGCACGGGCGGAGCCGCCTCGAGGCCGGGGGATGAAAACGCGGTGCCGTTCACTCCACGCACGGTGATCGAATAGGCATAACTCGTCCCGGGATTTGCTGTCTTGTCGACGAACCTGCGCGCCGTTCCGGGCAGTGTGGCCAGTGCGACCGGGCTCGTGCCGTCCGCGAGCGTGCGCGTAATCTCCACGCGGCGCAACGCCTGGTCCGTGACAACTCTCCAGCTCAGCACGACGTCAGTACCGTCGAGCGCAACGACAAAACTCGAAAGCCACACCGGCGCCGGATCATCGCTGGGCAAATACCAGTGTTCCTGGTGCTCCTTGCCATCGATGCCGGTGGCGGGGTTGTCGTCGGCGTCGAACCACTTGCCTTCGTACGCTTCCACCGCGTGTTTGACGCTGGAGAAATCACTTGGCGTCACCACGAGCGCCACGGTGAACGTGACGGTATGGCCGGGGAGAATTTGCGGGAACGGGCCGACGGCCATCATCCCGCGCACATCGCCGAGAGGCAACGACCGATCAATGCTCCCCGAAGACATGGCCTCGTAGCGCTCAATATCATTGGTTGGATCGCCGCCGTCCTCGTAGGACTGCGAGCCGCTGAAGGTCATCCACGTATGCAGCGAGACCTCGGATGGTGCGTTCTGCCCGGACGGATCGATCGTGCAATCGAGGAGCACGAAACCGCCGCCGGCGGCGGCTTCACCGCCATCGCCGTCGGCGTCGTACCAGTAGGGAAAGGAGACGCTGCGCGCGCCGTGCACACCCAGGTCCACGGGCACGGTGGCAACCGCCTCGCCGTCATCGCCAAAATAGTTGGGGCGCGAAATCCTGCCGACAGTACCGTCGGCAAACATTCCGAGGTACGCGTCGCGCAGCGTATCCGCTCCGGCGTTGGTGATGATGTAGGTGAATCCCACGAAGTCGTCGTAGTCGGGCTCGTCAAACGCGTAGCTCTCTTCGCGCACATCGAGGTGCAGGGGAACATGCTGCGGATAGATGTCCGTCGTGCCCGGCTGATCGTCGCGGAAATTCCGGCTCAACATCTGGTCGGAGATGGCGGCAAAATCTTCGTCGACCTTGCCGTCGTGATCGTTGTCGAATCCGTCGAGCGGATCCTCATCGGCGAGACCATCGTGGTCATCGTCGGGATTGGCCGGAAAGCGCGCGCCGTGATCGATACGGTAAGACGCGCCATAGACAATGTCGCGCGCGTCGTCCGACGGACGGAATTCGATCTGGTACGCGGAGGTGGAAACCGCCACTTGCCCGTTTATCTTCGCTCCCACCCACAAACCGGCGACGGTGAGGTACTGCACGCCCGAATGTGCCGGCCATTCCGCCGAGGGCGCGCCGCTATAGGGCAATCCCGTTCCGGGCATCGACCCCATGGCTCCCCAGTTCGAAGCATGCACGCGCAGGTTGCCAATCCCGGCGACGGGTGTGCCGTCGGTGACCAGTGTGGCATGAATCCCACCGTCTCCCCGCACTTCTGCAGGTGGAAGGCATGATGTACGCGCTTCGGGTGTTGAATGAGGAAGACAGACAATGAACGCAGCGGCCGCGATGATCGGTGCGCGGGACATGTGTGTTCTCCTTGGGGGGCGTCGGCCGTGTGGTGGAGCACCATCAAGATAGCGTCCGTTCGTGCCTGTCGTCAACCCCGAGCGCAATCGCAAGTTGAAGCCCGGCTTGCTATTCCGGTCCTTTAGGCGTATCTTCGGCGGGTCGGAGAAGTCCCCGAAATGATCAAGTCTGACAGCGTCCAGGATACCTACGAGCAGATGAAGGCGAAGCTCGCGCGCGTCGTTCCCGACGTCGAGCTGCGCGAAAAAGCCGAGCTCGTCTTCCAGATCAACAAGCTCAAGGCGGAACGCGGCGCCATCATCCTGGGTCACAACTACATGGAGCCCGCGCTCTACCACACGGTTCCGGACTTTGTGGGTGATTCGCTCGAGCTCTCGCGCCGCGCCGCCCAGACCGACCGCGACCCCATTGTTTTCTGCGGCGTGCGCTTCATGGCCGAGACGGCCAAGATTCTGAACCCTTCCAAAACCGTGCTCCTGCCCGCCGCGAAGGCCGGCTGTTCGCTCGCCGCCAGTATCACGGCCGAGGACGTACGCGACCTGAAGCGCCGCTTCCCCGGAGTGCCGGTGGTGACCTACGTGAACTGCTACGCCGACGTGAAGGCGGAGACCGACGTGTGCTGCACGTCGAGCAATGCGGCCCGCGTGGTGGAAGCGCTGGGCTCGGACGCCATCATCTTTCTGCCCGACGAGTATCTCGCTCAGAATGTGGCGCGGGAGACGGGCCGCCAGGTGATTTTTCCGACCAAGACGCCGCGACCAGTGTCGGCGCGCGATAGCGCGCCCGAAAACATGCACTACGCTTTGGTAGGCTGGCAGGGTCGATGTGAGGTCCACGAAAAGTTCACTGTCGAGGATATCGCGATGGTGCGAAAACAATTCCCGGATGTGGTCGTACTCGCCCATCCCGAGTGCAGAGCGGATGTCGTCGCGGCGTCGGATTTTTCCGGCAGCACGACGCGCATGATTGATTTCGTGCGCAAGTCAAACGCGCCGCGCTACCTTCTGCTTACCGAGTGCAGCATGGGCGACAACATCATCGCGGAGAATCCCGAGAAGGAAACCGTGCGCCTGTGCAGCATTCGTTGCCCCCACATGAATGAAATCACGCTGGAAGACACGCTTGCTGCGCTCCAGCACAACCGTTACATCATCGAAGTTCCCGAGGACATTCGTGTGCGTGCCAAACGCGCGCTCGATCGCATGCTCGAGATCGGCTGAGCGAGCGGCCTTCCCTGTGAAACGCATCCCCGTCTGGCTCATCGTAGTGGTAGTGCTTGCGATTCTTGTCGCGGGCAAAGTGGCGATCGACGAGACCAAACCCGCGGCGGGCACGCGCGCCGCGGGTGGTGGTGGCGCCGGCGGCGCCGGTGGCGCGACGCAGGTGCACATCGCGGTGCTGCAATCCGAGCGCCTCGCCGACAAGATCAGCTCGGTGGGAACCATCATGCCCAACGAGCGCATCGACGTGCGCACGGAGCTCTCGGGACGGGTCAGCGAAATTCATTTCAAGGAAGGCGCGCGCGTCAAGAAGGGCGACGTGCTCGTGAAGATCGACGACCGCGAGCTGGTCGCCCAACTGGCCAAGGCCAGGTCCGAGCTCGCCATCGCGAAGAAAGAAAACGAGCGCCAGACCGATCTCTACGCGCAGAAGGTGAGCAGCCAGCGCGAGTACGATACGGCTGCCAACAATCTCGGGGTGGCGCAGGCGCAGTTCGACTTGATCAGCGTGCAGATCAACAAGTCCTCACTGCGTGCGCCATTTGACGGCGTGGTGGGCTTGCGCAACGTGAGCGAGGGTGAATACATCACTCCCACGACATTGATTACAACGCTGCTCGAAGATCATCCCGTGAAGATCGACTTCACCGTGCCGGAGCGTTTTGCCGGCAGCGTCAAAAAGGGCGACATCGTCCATTTCACCGTGGAAGGCTCGACGCACGTGTTCGACGCCACGGTTTATGCGCTGGAATCGCTGATCGATCCGGAAACGCGTTCACTCGGTGTGCGCGCCACCAGTCCCAACACCGACGGTGCGCTGGTTCCCGGTGCCTTCGCCGAGGTGGAGGTGCTGATGCCGGAGCGCAACGCGGTCACCGTGCCCTCGTTTACGCTCGTGCCCGAGCTGCGCGGCCAGCACGTATTTCTCTACCACGGCGGCAAGGCGAGCTCGGTGGTGGTCACGACCGGGTTGCGCACCGAGGACCGGGTGGAGATCACGAAAGGCGTGGCACCCGGCGATACCCTCATTACGTCCGGAATCCTCCAGCTCAAACCCGGCGCCCCCGTCACCATTACGACGGATTAGCGAGCCGTGTCTCTTTCATCGACTTGCATTAATCGACCGATTCTCACGATCGTCATCTCGATCGCGATCGTGGTCTTCGGCGTGATCGGCTTTACGTTTCTCGGCGTTCGTGAGTATCCCAACGTCGACCCCGCCGTCATCACTGTCAACACCAACTACGCCGGCACCAACGCCGACATCATCGATTCGCAAATCACGCAGCGCCTCGAAGAGGCCATCAGCGGCGTTCCGGGCATTCGCACGCTCTCGTCGGTGAGCCGCGACGGCCAGAGCCAGATCACCATCGAATTCAATTTGGGCGTGGACCTCGAAACCGCGGCCAACGACGTGCGCGACAAGGTCTCCGGCGCCGTCGGCCTCTTGCCGCCGGACGCGGACCCGCCCGTGGTTTCCAAGGCGGACGCCAACGCGTTCCCCATCATCGTGCTGTACATCAGCAGCGCCACCCGCAATCTGATGGAGCTCACCGATATCGCCGACAAGGTGCTGAAAGAGCGCCTGCAGACAATCAACGGCGTGGCGCAGGTGCAGATCTTCGGCGAGAAGCGCTACTCGATGCGCCTGTGGATGGATCCGGCGAAGCTCGCGGCGTATCGCGTAACGCCGACAGACATCCGCAACGCGCTCAGCCAGGAGAACGTCGAGCTTCCCTCCGGCCGCATCGAGGGCAACGACGTCGAGCTCACCGTGCGCACCAAGAGCCGGCTGGAAACTCCGCAGCAGTTCAACGACATGATTCTGCGCGAAGAGGGCGGCCACATCCTGCGCTTCAGCGACGTCGGCACCGCGCTGCTCGGCCCCGAGAACGACCGCTCGATTTCCAAGAGCCTCGTCGGTCCGCGTGTGGCGCTGGGATTGTTCCCGCAGCCGGGTGCGAACCAGGTGAACATTTCGGACGAGTACCAGCGCCGCATTGCCGTCATCAAGGAAGACCTCCCCAAGGACGTGAAGCTGGGGCAGGCGTGGGATACCTCGAATTACATCCGCAAGTCGATCGTTGAAGTCCGCGAGACCATCCTCCTGGCGTTTCTTCTCGTGGTGGCGATCATCTTCTTCTTTCTGCGCGACTGGCGCACGACATTGATCCCGGTCTTGGCCGTGCCCATCTCGCTGGTGGGCGTGTTCTTCATCATGTACCTATGTAATTTCTCGATCAACGTGCTGACGCTGCTCGGGCTCGTGCTCGCTATCGGGCTGGTGGTGGACGACGCCATTGTGATGCTCGAGAACGTGTATTCCAAGATCGAGGACGGTATGAACCCGGTGGAGGCCGGACACGCCGGCTCGCGCGAGGTTTTCTTCGCAATCATTTCTACAACGGTGGCGCTGATCGCCGTGTTCATGCCCATCGTGTTTCTGCAGGGGCTCACCGGACGCCTGTTCAAGGAATTCGGAATCGTGGTGGGCGGTTCGGTGGCGATCTCGGCCTTCGTGGCGCTGACGCTCACAGCGATGCTGAGCGCGCGCATGTTGAAGCCCCATGCGCACCACAGTGCGTTCTATCGCAAGACCGAGCCGTACTTCGTCCGGATGACCGAGGGTTATCGCCGCTCACTCGACGGCTTTCTCAAGCGCCGTGTACTCGCCATCCCCATCGTCGTCGTCACCATGGCCGCGGCGTGGCTGCTCCTGCATCACCTGCCCCGCGAGCTCGCGCCCATCGAGGACCGCGGGCGCATCCGCATGACCGCGACCGGCGCCGAGGGCACGTCGTTCGAGCGCATGGATCACTACATGGACGGCGTCATCGATCTTGTGCGCAACAAGGTGCCGGAAGCGGACGGTGTCCTCGCCAACACCTCGGGATTTGCCGGGGCCGCCAACGCCGGCAACTGCACGGTGACGCTGGTGCCGCGCGACCAGCGCAAGCGCACGCAGCAGCAGATCGCCGACCAGCTCGCCAAAGCGGTGCGCGGCATGAACGACGCCAAGACGTTCGTCACCCAGGAGCAGACCATCAGCATCGGCGGTGGCGCGGCGCGCTTCGGATTGCCGGTGCAGTTCGTGATCGAAGCGCCCAACCTCGACAAGCTCTCCGAGGCGCTGCCAAAGTTCCAGGACGAGGCGCAGAAAAGTCCCGTGTTCAGCGCCGTCGACGTGAATCTCAAGTTCAACAAGCCCGAGCTCACCATCGAGATCGACCGCGAGCGCGCGCGCACGCTGGGCGTCACCGTGGACGATATCGCGCAGACGCTCCAGCTTTCGCTCGCGGGTCAGCGCTACGGCTATTTCATCATGAACGGCAAGCAGTACCAGGTGATCGGCCAGCTGTACCGCGGGAACCGCGATGCGCCGCTCGACCTCGCGTCGATCTACGTGCGCAACCGCGACAACAAGCTGATCCCGCTCGACAACGTGGTCCACTCGTCGGAACGCTCCAGCCCTCCGCAGCTCTTCCGTTTCGACCGCTTCGTGTCGGCCACCGTCTCGGCCGGTCTCGCGCCCGGTTATACGCTGGGTGACGGCATCAAGGAAATGAACCGCATCGCCGACAAGCAGCTCGATGCGTCGTTCCACACCTCGCTGGCCGGAGCATCGCGCGATTTTGCCGACAGCTCGTCGAGCCTCGTATTCGTTTTCCTGCTGGCGCTGGTGTTGACGTACCTGGTGCTGGCGGGACAGTTCGAGAGCTTCCGCGATCCGCTCGTCATCATGCTCACCGTTCCGCTGGCACTCGGCGGCGCGCTGCTTTCGATCTGGTACTTCAATCAGACCGTCAACATCTTCAGCCAGATCGGCATGATCATGCTGATCGGTCTCGTCACCAAGAACGGCATTCTGATCGTGGAATTCGCGAACCAGCGCAAGCACGCGGGAGCGTCGGTGCAGGATGCCATTCGCAGCGCCGCCGAAGCGCGGCTGCGTCCCATTCTCATGACCAGCTGCGCCACCATCCTCGGCATTCTGCCGGTGGCACTCGGCCTCGGCGCCGGCTCGGGCAGCCGCGTATCGATGGGTATTGCGGTGGTGGGCGGAATGATCTTCGCGACGGGGCTCACGCTCTACATCGTGCCCGCATTCTATTCGTACCTGTCGAAGGGGAAAAAACCCGTGCGCGTGGAGCGCGTCGTTGACGCGCTACCCAGCGCCGCGACCGCCGTATCAAAACCGATAGCCTAGCGTCACGGTCGAGTTCTCCCCAATCGACCACGACACTACTTCAGCAGCACCATTTTTTTCGTTTCGCTGAACGCTCCCGCCTGGAGACGGTAGAAATACACGCCCGAGCTAACTGGAGCGTGAGTGTTGTCCATTCCATTCCACGTGACCTGGTGCGAGCCCGACGGCTTCACCTCATCGACAAGCGTGCGCACGAGGCGTCCGCTTGCGTCGTAAATGGAGAGAGAGACGTGGTTGCCTGCGGGCAGTGTGTAACTGATCGTCGTCACCGGATTGAATGGGTTGGGCACATTCTGGGACAAGGCGGCGTGCGCTGTCGTGCGCGTGATCGCGGTCACCGTCTTGATGCGGAAGCGTCCCAGCCGCGTGTGCCAGCGTCCGTCGTCGACGCCGTCCGAGCTGCCGCGAGGCCCCGCATACTGGTTGAAGATCCAGAACTCGTTCTCGTCGGGTTGTGAAAGCGCGATCCCGTTGTAGTCGCCCCAGCGATTGCTGCTGCCGCCGAAGTAGCGCTTGTAGAAATCCTGCCCCACCGCGAGTGCTTTCGGAAGTCCGGTGGACCCCGGCGTGTCGCCCACGAGTCGTGTCGTGTAATACGCGCCCGCGTACAACGTCGTCCCCGAGGCGGAAAAATTGACGGCCATGTTGCCGTCGGCATCCACCATCACGCACGGATAGTACGTGTGCGTGCCAACGGCGATGTCTTCGCCGGTGATATTACCGGCATCGGCCTGCGAGACCGCCGTCGTGCTCGTGGTGTTGAGGCGCCACCAGCGCGCGACACACTGGTTGGCATCGGGTGACAACGGCGCGCCGCGAATGTTCGACGAGCAGTACAGGTTGTTGTTGCGCCACACCGCGCTCAGCATGCGGCGGTCGTTGGTTTCGAGCGGAAATCCGCCGGTGGCCTGCGCCGCATCGGGAAGCGCGAGCGACGGATTGTCGATGTTGCCGACGTCGAGCTGTTGCACGTTAAAAAACGGCCCGCCCGAGGCCTGCAGCGGATCCGTCACTTCGGTAATCTGCAGGTACTCATCGGTTCCGTCGGTGATGCCCGAATACGCTGCGAGGAACGTCCCCATGGGACGACCGCCGCTACCGGTTTGCGGAGCCCCAAACATCTGCGCCGGAATGGTGGTGGTGACAAAACCCGCGCTCGCGTATGGATTGCGCACGATGAAGAAGATGCTCGGATCATCATCCGCATACGCCGCCGCCTTGCGGATGATCCACAGGCGCACGCCCCCATACGGTCCGTTGTTGAACCCGAACATGTTGCCGGTGAGATAGATCACCTTGTCGTCGACGGCGACGCCGGGATAATCGATCCACGTGTCGGCACCGGATATGTTGGTCTTCGAATTGATCGCGTGATACCAGAAGCCATCATTGGGATCGGATGTCCTGGATACGGCGAGCAGAATGCGCGATTCATTCGAAGCATTGCCGTTTGCCACGTCCCACCGCTCGAGCATGAACACGAGAAAACGTCCCGCGTACTGGTCGTAGAGGACGCGCGGGTTGAAGCCGTAGGTTCCGAGCGATGTGCCCACACCGGGATTGGGCGCAGGCGCCGGAATCGGCGCAAAGAAATCCTTGAGCGACGAGCGGTATTGCGGCGCGCTTCCCAGGTAGTCCTTGGTGCGCCACTCGATGATGGCGTTGCCCGCCGTCATCACGTGCCCGGGGCCCACCGCGCACGTCGCATCCACCGGGATGAACGCATTGCCCGAGTTGAAGGTGGCATTGTCGTCGTAATTGAAGCTATCGAAAGTGCCCTGTAGAAGCGGCGTGAGGGCGGGATGGCGCGGCCCGGGCGCCGCGTTTGCGGGAGGCACGTCGCGAGCCGCGAGGACAGCAGACCCCGCCGTGGGCAACGGCGTCTCGAACTGGAAGCCCGCCTGCGCCGCGGAGGTACTCAGCAGCGTGGCGGCACAGGTGGCAATGGAGGCAATAAAGCGCATGGTGACGGCGTTTTCCGGCCCCTCAATTGTACCAGAAATGATTAACGACTGCCGACTAGAGTCGGACGGCCCGGGGGGAGCTACTTCACGAGGGACAGAAACTCCATCGCCATCTTGGGGCCGGCGCCGGCGTCCTCGTGCTTGAAGAACACGAAGGCCTCATCCCACTTCTGCGCCTGGACCCAATCGCGCCATTTGGTGAGATCGGCGGGTGGATACTCCGGGCGCCGGAGGCGGAGATAGCCCCAATTGGCGGTGCTCACCAGCGGAACTTCGAGCTCTTCGTCGGTGTCGGCGAGACACAGCGCAACGTTGTGCGCGCGCAGGAGCCCGTACACTTCGTCGTCGAACCATGTGGCATGGCGGAATTCAAACGCGATGGGAATGTTCTTGGGCAGGACATCGAGAAAGGTGCCCAGCCGCTCCATATCTTTCTTGAAATTCGGCGGCAGCTGGAAAAACACGACGCCGAGTTTCTTGTTGAGCGACGTCACCACGTCCATCAGGTAGTTGGCCTCGTCCTCGGCGCCCTTCAGGCGCCGCATGTGCGTGATCTTCTGCGAGGCCTTGATGACGAAACGGAACTCGGGCGGCACCTGCGACGACCACAGGTCGATGAGCTCGCGCTTCGGCAGCCTGTAGAAGGTGTTGTTGATTTCCACGGCGGGAAGCTTCGTCGCGTAGAATGAGAGCATCTCTTCCGGCTTCATCTTCTCCGGATAGAAAAAACCCTTCCATTCCTTGTACGAGTATCCGCTGGTGCCGGCATAGATTTTCATGCGGGCAGTGTAACAAAAAAACCGGCGGGGCGCTGGCCCCGCCGGTTTTCCTGGAACGAGAGACGTGTCCGGTTATTTCAGCAGCAACATCTTGCGCGATGCGCTGAACTTGCCCGCCGTCAATCGATAGAAGTAAACACCGGACGTGACCGTGGAGCCGGCGTCGTTGCGCCCATCCCAGTTGATGGCGGTAGTACCCGCGGGCACCACCTCATCCAGCAACGCTTTCACCAAGCGGCCTTCGGCGTCGTAGATGGTCACCACGGCGCGGTCGCGTGACGGAAGCGTGAAACGGATCGTGGTCGCCGGGTTGAACGGATTGGGCTGATTCTGCTCCAGCGACGCCGCAAGCATCGGAACCGTGACGGTCCGGATCTGGGAAACAAACTCTCCGTCTCCATCGCTGATTCCCAGCTGATAGCGATAACGCGAGCCCGGCGTCACGTTGACGTCCGTGTACGCGAAGCGTGACTGATCGGTCGGGACGACGTTGTCGAACACCTGCATCGGCCCGTTGCCGGCGGCGCGGTAGATGGCGACGTTGTTCACGTTCAGATCGGAACGAAACGTGGCGCTGAGTCTGACGCTCTGACTCTGCGGGGTGACCTGGAACGAGCTGATGGCCACCGCCACAAACGCCGATGGCTGCAGATCGACGGTGACGATCTGGTTGCGGTTGGTTCCGCAGTTGTCCGTCCAGTAGATCTGCAGGTTCACCTGGAACGAACCACCCGGCCAGTTGGTCAAGTCGAGCGTATACGTATCGCTGTTGAACGCCGATGCGCCCGACGCGAGGTTCGGATACGTGCCGGCCGGATCCGAGATCGAGAGCCAGCCGGGACCGCCGTACATGGTGGCGGTCACGTTGTTGGCCGCGAATGCGCCCGTATTGGCCACCTTCACCTTGATGTCCCAGGTGGTGGCCTGGCGGTGCACGCTGAGCGTGTCGGCGTCGTTCACCGTGGTGATGTTCGGCGAGCACGACGGAATTATCGTCCAGCCCTCGTCCTTGAAGAGCTGGAGCGCCAGCTCGATGTTGTGGTTGGGGCCTGTATAAACTGGCTCCATGATTTCATTGGGACTGACGACTGTCGACCAGTGCGAAACCGACGAGCCCGGCACATAGGGATTGGGCGCGTGCATGCGCACGTGCGTGCCGCTGAGACCCGCGGTAATGGGAATCCCCGCGGCGTACGCGTCCACATTGGCGCCTGTCCAGCGCAGGTTGGGATCGGAGATGTTGGCCGCTCCCCGCTGGGCGTCGCTCATCGCCGAATACGTCGACGGCACCCCCCCGAACTGGTCGAGCTTGATCATGTACTGATCGTTGAAACCGTTGAATTTCGCGCCGGCCTGGTTGACGAAAGTCTGGAAGCCAAGTCCGTGACCGATCTCGTGCGTGACCACGCTGATGAAATCGATGTCGGCTCCCGGCGGCGTCAAATCATAGCCGTAGTACCACTTTTTTCCGCCCAGGCAACCCGCGCTACCGTTGAGGTTGCTGTTGAAGGTGGCGTTGATGTCCGGGTTCGCCGGATCTTGATCCGAGCCTGCGCGCGCGTTGGCAAGCGCCCCGGAATACCAGGTGCCCGCGGCCGGTGCGTTGGTGAAATCGCGGAACACGCTCATGGTCCCGGCCGAGCCGAGAACGGCGGACGTCGGCGTGCACGTCTGCGGATCCATCTGCGCTCTCACCAGAATGGTGACGCTGCTCTGCAGCCGTGCGCCCCAGAGATTCGCGGCATAGGTGAACGCGTTCAGGCGCTGGGCGCCGAGCGTGATGCCCGGGTTGCCACCGACGGGTGCGACAGGAGTGGGGTCGTTGAACCCTTCACCGGCGCCGTCGTTGTTCTGAATGACGACCGTGGCCGCCGATGCGGCGCCGGCGAGCATGAGTGACGCGACAAGAATTGCGGCTGAGAAACGAAGGTGACGCATGTTACTTCACCTTCTTCGCCGGCACTTGAGCCGAAGGAACGCACGGTGCTGAAACCACGTTGCCATTGGCATCGACGGTCATGGTCATCGCGTTCTGGAAACGTCCCTGCAGGTTGACCATGTAACCGCCGCCGGGCACTTTGATCTTTTCCTGCACCAGGCCTTCCGATGACTGACTGACCGCATCGCCCAGTACCGTCTGGACATCAGACGCCTGCGCCGCGTAATCGAACTTTCCCTTGGAATCGAGAATCAGGATCTGTCCCGCGGCGAAGGCGGGCGTCTGCCCATCGTTGGCGCGCGTGGGCGTGGGCGCGGCGGGGCCGTTCTGCAGCCGGTCACCGCCGGCGACGACGGGGAGCGCGAGCAGCGCCAAGAAAAGCACGGAATGCCTGGGCTTCATGAAGTTCCTCCCGAGTGCCAGTCGCGTAGCGTTCTGGCGAGAACAATCTGGTTACGGGCATAGCGGGCCCATAAGGCTCCGCGATGCCCTGACGCAGCAGTGAGTGTGCAAGGATAATACCGGGACCGAGGCGCGGGTGGAAGGCGTTCGCGCCCCCCGATCACTTGAGAAGAAGCATCTTCCGGGTCGCGGTCTGACCGCTCGAGCTCAGGCGGTACATATAGACGCCCGAAGCAACCGGCTTGCCGCTCTGATCGGTTCCGTCCCAGCTCACGCGGTTGGGGCCGGCGTCACGCCTCTCATCGAGCAGCGTCCGAACGAGGGTTCCATTGACCGCATACACGTTAATGCTCGCGCGTCCGGCTTTCTCGAGTGTGAAACCAATCGTGGTTCTGGGATTGAACGGGTTGGGGATGTTTTGTTCGAGCGACGTCACGAGCGCGCGCGGCCCGACGGCCGTCGCCATCGACCCGAAGCGCAGCGCGTAGTTACTGGCAGCTCGCGTCCACGCAACGATCCCGTAACCCGCCGGATCCATGTAGAGCGCGGCGTTGATGTCGTCGTCGTCGTTTGACGTGAACGGCTCGCCGTAATCCAGACCGAGCAGCGTCACTCCGTTGCTGTCGATGTGTTGATGATAGAGATCGCGCTGGCCGTAGCGCGCGTCGGACCAGAACACGTGCGCGCCGCCGTGGAAATCCGGTCCGATCACGATGCCGTCCTGGTTCCCAATCACGGGGCACACCGGAATGCCACCTGCCGTCCACTGCGCGCTCCCGCCGCTGCTCACTTTCTGCGCGTACACATCATAGTCACGGCCCCAGGCGATGAGCACACCGCCGGATGTAAGCGCGATGGCGGGGGCGTGGGTGATTGCAGACGGACTGACGAACGAGGCCAACACGATGTCCCACAGAAACCCCACGCCGGGCGTGTAGCGCTTCAGGCGAAGCTCACTGGAAGTGGACAGCGCGACGTACACTCCCCCGGCGCCATCGGAAACGACTCGCAGTTCATTGTAAGTACCCGTGACATCGGTGGGGTTGGTCCCCGTCGACGGCAGGAAATGCACGCTCGTGGGATCCGTGCCCGCGAAGTAGTCTTCGTATGTCGACACGACGAACGCGCCACCGTCACCGGAGGCACAGAGACCCACGACATTCACGGCAAGACCCACCGAGGAGCTTCCGTGCGGTGGGATCCAGGAGTTGTACGTGATGCGTACGCCGTTGGCGGCATACATTGCGTTGCCGTTGGCATCGACCCTCTGACAGTAGGGACTCGCAGCGTCTTGCGGAGCGGGAAGATTCCGCACTTCGGACCATGCGACCAATGCACCCCCCGCGCCGTCCGGGGACGCGTGGAGACCGGATTTCGCCCCGGGTGTCTGCGCGATGTCTCTCGTCCACCCAACGTTTCCCGCCGCACCGATCCGTAACAACCTCACGTACGAACCGGAGTAGCCCGCCACATAGACGCCGCCGGCATTGTCGGAGAAACATGGTGTTGGCGACGTAATGGGCGAGATCGTCACACCGTTGGGCCCGAGGAGAAGATCGCCGACCGCACTGACGCGCTGGAGCGTCGTACTCGAGGCGCCCGGCCAGCTCATGAAAATCCCGCCCGTGCCATCGCTCGCCGTATTGATCTGACCCGTTTGCGGCAGCGAGTTGACCAGGCGACCGCCCGCGGGCCAGGACGCGTTGGCAGCAGTTGCAACGATGAATGTGATTAGAATTGTCAGGCAGACAAACATCGAGCGTTGGATCGTTTTCACGGCCGGTCTCCTCGTTTGGGGCGGAAGACGATGGGGCGATGACGATGATGTCGGTTCATATTGTAGTCCGATACTGGAACGTTAACAATAGACTTAAATTATCAGGTTTACCCCGGCGGAAAATGGCCCGTACTGCAAACAAAGCTACCGTCGGCATATGTGGAGCCGCGGCCACGGAAAGCTCCGTGGCCGCTTCCACACTACAACGGCATTTTCAGGGGAATCTGTTCACACCGCACAACCGGCGAAACGAACTACTTCAACAGCACCATGCGGCGGGTGCCGCTGAACCCATTGGCTTCGAGACGATAGAAGTACACACCGGACGACACGGGCATTCCGGCCGTGTTGCGCCCGTCCCAGTGCGCGTCGTAGTCGCCGGGATTGTGCGAGCGGTCCACCAGTGTGCGCACAAGAGCGCCCGACACGTCGTAGACACGAAGCGCCGCTCGCCCGCCTTTTGCGATCTCGTAGTGAATCGTCGTCGACGGGTTGAACGGATTGGGAACATTTGCGTCCAGCCGGTTCGCGAAAGACGGGTGGTTGCCAACCGCCGTCACGGACGCGAACGGCTTCAGATCCAGGACGACCGTCTGGCTCTGGTTGCCGC
>DATEHD010000043.1:0-12810 GCA_035279765.1 Candidatus Krumholzibacteriia bacterium
GTTCCGCGCGCTAACGCGCGCGGTATTTTCGGCACGGTGGCAACCACGCGCACGTCGGCATGGGCCGCCAGCGCGCGCACATTCTGGAAAACGTGAATGCCCCAGGTCGGGCTTTGCCGGTTCGGGAAAATTCCGGTCAACACGAGGACGCGCCGCCGGCCTCTGCCTTCGGCCGCGGTCACGCTTCCTTCGCGGTGTACCCGTAGTACTTGTAGTCGTAGAAGTACGGGAGCACGTGGGTGGCGTTGTTGAGCACCACACCGATGATGTTGGCGCGCGAATCGTCGAGGATGTTCTTGGTGCGCTGGACCACTTCGCGCGGCGTCACGCCGGCGAGCACGACGAGGATTGTCGCCTCCACCTCGGAGCCGAGAAAGAGCGTGTCGCTCACCGGGAGCACCGGCGGGCTGTCGACGATAACGATGTCGTAGTAGAACTCGAGCTTGTTCAGCACTTCGCGCAGGTGCTCGCTTTCGAACAGGCGTCCGGGCTCCGGAATCCGATCGCCCGCGGTGACGATGCCGAGGTTGGGCAGCGGCGTTTTCTTGATCACTTCCATGGGGTCGATGTTGTCCGCCAGGCAGTCCTTGAGCCCCAGGCGGTTGTCGAGACCAAAGAGCTTGTGCGCGCGCGGCCGGCGCAGGTCGGCGTCGATGTACACCACCTTCTTGGTGGGAAACTGGCCGATGGTGAGCGCGAGCCAGCTCGAGATGGTGCTCTTCCCTTCACCGCGGCTCGAGCTCGTGATGAGGAACGACTTGTAGTGCCGGCCATCGGCGCTGCGCTTCGCGTTGTGATAGATACGACGCAGCTCGGTCGCCACCGGCGACTCGCTGTCGTAGGCGTCGAAAATCAGCTGGCTGCGGGGATCGCGCGGTTTGGTCGTCACCTGGGCGCCTCCGTCTGCTTCGAGATGGACGGGTTGAGATCGATCAGATGCTCGCGCGACGACTTTCCGTAGAAGTAGAACGCCGAGATGAAGACACACACGAACGTCACGCACACGGCCACCCAAATTACGGTGCGTTTGCGCGATGTTTCCGAGACCCAGCGCGTATTGCCTACGCGCGGAATGGTCCCGAGCACGCGCACGCCGAGCTGTTTCTCCACGTCTTCCACGCTGCGATACGACGAATCGGTGAACTCGGTGAGAAGCAGTCCCGCCGCGCCGACCGTCGCGCCAAAGAGGAAGCACAGGATGAGAATCTTGACCTTGTCGGGACGGACCGGCGAGACCGGCTTGGCCGGCGCCTCCAGCACGGTCACCGTGGTGCCCAGGGTCGGATTGCTGGTGGCATCCACCAGGCTCGACGCCTGCTGCTTCGATTCCTTGAGGTTGTTGTACACCGTGCGATTGCGCTCCGCCTCGTCCTTCAGGCGCTGGAGTTCGGTTTCCTGCCCGGGGGCGAGGGCGACCTGCGATCGGAACTGGCCGATGTAGTTGTCGATGCGCTGGAGCTTGCGCCGGTATGCCTTCACTTCAATCTGCTGATAGAAGTATTCCACGAGCAGCGGCCGGTAGTCGGGCGGGACGTTGTCATATGCATTCTCCGTCACCTGCGAGAGCCGGCGCTGCAACGCCTGCTGCGTGGCCACCACCGGATCCATGCTGGGATCCACGGCGTGCTCCTCGCCGCTGAGCTGGATCAGGAGCTCGCTTTCACGGCGATCGCCGAGCTCGTTGGCGAGCTTCGCCACTTCAGGGTCGCGCGCCACCGGTTCGCTCGACGGCATGTTGCCCAGGGCACTCGCGATGCGGGAACGAATCTTGTCGAGCGTGGACTCGGAGGCACGGACGGTGAGGTCGAGGTCGTTGCGCACCTTCTCGGAGACGGCGACGTTCTTGTCGTTCACCGGATTGGCCGTGCTCACCGTCGTGGACGCGATGCGCTCCTGGAAATCCGAAAGATCCTTCTCCGACTTGTCGAGGCGGTCCTTGTACACGGCGAGCTGCTCGTCGGTATAGGTCTGCACGTTGTTGAGGCTCTGCACCGTCTGCTTGCGCTGCGTGTCGATGTAGAGCTGCGTGATGGCATCCGCGATCACGTAGCACGCATCAGGATTGGGGTCCGAGTATGAGACGCGGAAGGTTGCTGAGCCGCCCTCGTCGTCCACCTTGATGCGCTTCTTCAGGAAATCGCGCAGGCGGCGGAAGACCAGCTCTTCGGTGGAGAGCGCGGGATAGGTCTGGTGCGCGATCTCGGCCTTGGCGATGACCTCGGGGTCGCGGTCGATGCCGAGCTTCTTGATCAGGTCGTCGAGAAAGCTGCTGCCCAGGAGATCGGTCTCCAGCTGCTTCTTGGTTTTCTCGTCGCGGTTCGAGCGTCCGCCCGGGACGTACTGGCCCGCATCGCTCGTGGGCACATTCGGATTGCCAATGCGAATGAGCGAGCTCGCCTCGTACTCGGGCACCAGGAAGCGCACACCCACCGACGCCACGATGAATGCGATCGCCAGCGGCACCAGGAGGAAATACTTCTTCCGCCACAGAATGCGCGCGTAGTTGCCGAGATCGAGATGAAATCCCGGGTCCTGTTCCTTATGCTGGCCGATGTTGCGCACGCCGCTCCGTTGAATTGGATCAGTTGTGGGTGGACGTGGTGGATTCGTTCTGAATCGTGTAGTAGAGAAGCACCAACGTACCCAGCGCCGTCACGAAACTGAGAATCAGGCTGATGTCGCGGCCGGTGAAGCCCTTGTTCTGGACCGTCACCGTGTCGCCGGGCTTGAGCTTCGGATTGCTGTCCATCTTGCCGTGCTTCAAAAACTCGTTCAGGTCGATGTTATACGTCTCGGCCTTGGATCCGTTGCCGGGGCGGATCAGGTGCACGCTGGAAAGATTGGCGCGGTCGGTCGGCCCGCCGGCCTGCAGAATGGTTCCGACGAGGTCGCCGCGTCCGGTGAGACGATAGTTCCCCGGCTTGATCACCGCACCGGTGACATTCACGCCCGAGCTCCCGGTGTAGAGCTCATCCGCACCGGGAACGATGACCGTGTCGCCCGGGCGCAGGATGGGCAGGTTCTGCACCGTGCCGTTCTCGATGGCGGCCTGCACGTCGACCAGCTGGCTCTCGCCGCCGCGGCTGCGATCCTGGACCACGCGCACGCTGCTCAGGTTCGCGCCCGTGTTGGCTCCGCCCGCTTCACGAATGGCTTCCCACAAATTGACACTCTGCTCGGGAAACGAATACTTCCCCGGGAAACGAACCTCACCGGCGACGAACACCACGTTGGACAACGCCTGCGACACATTGATGTCGACGTGGTTGACGCTCGGATAATATTCGCGCAGCGCCGAGAGGAGCTTGGCCTCGATCTCACTCTTGCTGAGCCCCTTCACCTGCACGTTGCCCACCAGCGGGAGATTCACGTTGCCATCTTCGCCCACGGTGAGCTGCCGGTTGAGATCCGGGCGCTGCGGCACCGACACGTAAATGTGGTCGCCCGGCCCGACACGATAGTCGGCGCCGAGGGTGCCCGCGGAATTGTCCGTCTTGTTGGGCTGCGTGGTTTGTGCACGCGCCACACCGGGATTGATCACCGCTGATACGTAGACGAGTGACACGCAGATAACGAGCGCGCGACCCGCGGGGGTATTCAGCCATTGCAGGAAGGAATTCATGCCTACCTCCGTCAACGCAGGCTTTTCAGGCCGACTGTCTGATACCACTGGACGGTCCGGTCGATGCCTTCTTCGAAAGACACGCCGACGTGATAACCGAGTTCTTTCTGAATGCGCTCGATACCCGCCATCGAGTGCTTGACGTCACCGGGGCGGGCCGGCCCGTAGACGGGCTCGACGTTGGCACCGATGCGCTCGCGCAGCGCGGCGAAGAGCTGGTTCAAGGTGTAGCGGCCCCCGCAGGCAATGTTGTATACGCGAGCCCCGGTCACGTTCGCCTCACATGCCAGCAAGTTCGCGTTTACAACGTTGGAGATAAAGGTGAAATCGCGTGATTGCTCACCGTCTCCGTAAATGTCCGGGCGTTTTCCCTCCATCAGCGCTTTGACAAACAGGGGGATCACTGCACTGTACTGCGAGTTTGGGTCCTGCCGGGGCCCGAATACATTGAAATACCGAAGCGACACCGTGGGCACGCCGTAGAGCTCGCCGAACACGCGGCAATAGTATTCCGCCGCCAGCTTCGCGACTGCATACGGAGACTTGGGATTGGGTGTCATGCTCTCGATCTTGGGCAGCTCCTCGCTGTCGCCGTACACGGACGAGGACGAGGCATACACCACGCGCTTGACGCCGTGCTTCTTGGCCGCCAGCAGAAGATTGAGCGTGCCCTGGGCATTGACCTGGTTGTTCGAAGTGGGATCCGCGATCGAGCGCGGCACCGACGCCAGTGCCGCCTGGTGCAGCACGTAGTCGGCGCCCTTCACGGCGCGCTCCACAGCCTCTTCGTCGCGCACGTCGCCGCGAATCAGATCGACGCGTGACGCAAACTCCGCCACGTTTTCTTCGCGACCCGTGGCAAAATTGTCGAGCACGCGGACGCGTTGCCCACGGCGCAGGAGTTCGTCGACGATGTTGGAGCCGATGAAGCCGGCTCCGCCGGTGACGAGATAAGTCGCCATCGCTTCCCTTCTATCTGGTTACAGGCGGACGATCTTGTCGGACTGCACGCCGTTATACACGTTGCGCGTGTCGACCACGACCGGAATATGCTCGAGTAAAAGCTTGTAGTCGACGTTGTCGTGACCGGTGATGATCACGGCGCAGTCGCAGCCCGCGACCACCTTCGCGCTGAGCTCGACACCGGGAACACCCGATTCCTCCAGCTCGTGGTCACGCGCGTTGGCCCAGCGGTCGTGGTAGACCACGTCGGCGCCGTGCCGGCGCAAGAGCCGCATCACGTCGAGCGCGGGTGATTCGCGTATGTCGTCGATGTTGGCTTTGTACGACACTCCCACCACCAGCACGCGCGAACCGTTGAGCGCCCGCTTCTTGGTATTGAGCGCGTCCATCACACGCGCCACCACGTATTCGGGCATGGAGCCGTTGACCTGGCCCGCCAGCTCGATGAAGCGCGCCTCGAACCCGGACTGCTTCGCCTTCCACGAGAGATAAAACGGATCGATGGGAATGCAGTGTCCGCCGAGGCCGGGGCCCGGGTAGAACGGCATGAAGCCGAAGGGCTTGGTGGACGCGGCGCGGATCACTTCCCACACGTCGATGTCCATCTTGTTGCACATGAGTGCGATCTCGTTGACGAGGCCGATGTTCACGCTGCGAAACGTATTCTCGAGCAGCTTCACCGTCTCGGCCACGCGCGCGTTGGAGACCGGCACCACGGTGGTGAGCGCGTTGGAATAAAGCGCCACCGCTACTTCGGTGCAGGCCGGCGTCAGGCCGCCCACGACTTTCGGAATGTTGAGCGTATTGAAGCGCGGGTTGCCCGGATCCACGCGCTCGGGGGAAAACGCGAGGTGAAATTCTTTTCCGATGCGGAACGTGTCATCGGCAAGCATGGGCAGAATGACTTCCTCGGTGGTGCCGGGGTACGTGGTCGACTCGAGCACCACCAGCATGCCGGGGTGCTTGTACTTCGCGATCTGCTCGACCGAGGCGACGATGTACGAGATGTCGGGATCCTTGGTCTTGCGCAGCGGCGTGGGCACGCAGATCTCCACCGTGTCGCACTTGAGCAGCTGCGAGAAATCGGCGGTGGCGACCAGGTGCCCGCTCTTGACCAGCGGGGCCAGGGCTTCCGACGAGACATCCTTGATGTAACTGTTGGCGGCGTTGACGCGCTCCACTTTTTCGGCGATCACGTCGAACCCGATCACGTGGTAGCCCGCGTTCGCCAGCTCGACCGCGAGCGGCAGGCCGACGTAGCCGAGCCCGATCACGCCGACAGTCGCCTGACGGGAACGAATCTTCTCGATGAGTGACATGGGAGAAAAGCCTTTCTATGGGAAGCAAAGAGGAGCCTAAACGCACCGGCGCGGTTGGGACAAGCCTCAATTCCGCGCGCGCCGGGGTCTTCTCAGGCCATTTCCTCGATCAACTGCTCGCTGGTGACGACTGTGTTCTTGCCCGCGCGCTTGGCCTGGTAGAGCGCCTTGTCGGCGGCATCGATGATTTCGCGTGGTGTCGCGCCGTCGCGGGGGAAGCACGACACGCCCGCGCTGCACGTGATGGTCTCGGCACGCGGGCCGTCGAAGTGGTGTTCGCGCACGCTGTCGAGCACGCGCTGCGTCACCTTGGACGCCCCGGACAGCTTGGTCTGCGGCAGCACGATCCCGAACTCGTCGCCGCCGTACTTGCTCACGAAATCGATTTCACGACAGCTCGCCTTGATGATCCCGGCGATCTCTTTCAACACCTGGCTCCCGCTGATATGCCCGTGGCGGTCGTTGTGCATCTTCAGATTGTCGACGTCGAGCATCACGAACGAAAAGGTTTGTTTGAACCGGCGCGCGCGCTTGACCTCGTTCTCCAGCGAAGAGATCAAGTAACGATAGTTGTAGACGCCCGTCAACCCGTCGGTGACGGCCTCTTTCTCGAGTTGCTGGTAGAGGAGCGCGTTTTCGAGCGCGATGGCGGTCTGGTTGGCGAGCAGCGTCATGAGCCGGATATCCTGGGGCGCGCTGATACCGCCTTCGCTGCGGATGGCGACCAGGAGGCCGAACATCGAGCGCTTGGCCACCAGGGGCGCGCTGATGATGGATCCGCCCCCGAGGCGATCGGCGATGAGCGGAACGTCGAAGGCGAGCTCGCGGCCGGGCTGGTACGGGCTCGACTCGGCCTCGCGCACCATCCAGCCCACCAGCGCGGGAGCGTCGTCGATGGTCTCGAACTTCATCTCCCCGCCACGCTCGATTGTGTACTTGGAAACGGTCTGCCCTTCCACCTCGAGGAGGTGGATGGCATCCGCATCGATCACCTGGAGCGCGCAATCCAGGACCTTGCGGAAGATCATGCGCTTGTCGTGGCCCGCCACGATGAGGCTTGTGATCTCGGACATGGTCGAGAACAGCACGTCGCCGTAGCGGATAATTTTCTTCATCGCATTTGCCCTGGCCCGATCGTGTGAATGAGTGCCGATCGCCGCGCCCAGCCGCCCGGCAACAGGCGGGGGCGAAAGTGCAAATCGCATGCCATCGCCTGAGTTAACTCGAAGAAAGACTTTTTGTTAAGCCCGGGGACAGCGCCTCCCGGGCGGAGGGCCCGGTTAGCGCTCCGGGTCGGCCTCGACCGGCAGCTGGCGGATGGATCGGACCCGGCGCAACGAGCGGCTGGCGGCGAACACGGCAGCCAGCGCCCCCAACACAAGAAACAGCGGGACGGCCCGGGCCACCTCCCCGGGAATGTAGGGAATGCCTTGCCGCCACATGCGGTAGGTCTGGAGGGCGGAAACCGTGAGGGCAACCGCAATGGCCAGTTGGAGGGCGGCCACCACCCCGAAGGAGATGAGGAGCTCGCGCCGTTCGCGGGTGTTCCGGACGGCAGGAGGCAGGCCGGGTCGCCGGTGGAGCGAACGCCGGCCGGTCATGGTCCCTGCGGCCCCGAGATCTCCTCGAACTCCCCGTCGACGATCTCGCCGGACGAAAATGCCGGATGCTCCCCCGCTTCCGTATGCGTCGCTGGGTCGGGGGCACCACCTGGCGGGTGAAAGTCCGACGCCCGCGGGTGTTTGACAGCCGCCTGGCGCCCCTGGAACAGGCGCAGCACCCAGATGGCCCCGAGGATGAAGAGAAGAGTTCGAAACATAGGAAAAGTGGTGCGCCCGGCAGGATTCGAACCTGCGACCCCTAGCTCCGGAGGCTAGTGCTCTATCCAGCTGAGCTACGGGCGCGCCCGTGTTGAGCGGGAATGTTTCACCGCGAGCAGCTCGCGCGCAAGTGCCACGCGTTGCTCGCTTCCGTCACTGCCGCCCAGCATGCGCGCGATTTCCCGCATGCGATCCTCGCCGTCGACAGCGCGTACACGCACCCGCGTGCGGTCCTTCACATTTTCTTTGAGAACGACGAGGTGATTGATTCCGCGGGCGGCAATCTGCGGCAGGTGCGTGATGCAGACTATTTGATGCGCATCGGCCAGGGCAAGCAGTTTCTCCGCGAGCACGTCACCCATGTCGGCGCCGACGCCGGCGTCAATCTCGTCGAAGATCAGCGTCGTGCCGCCTCCGCCCGCGAGCGGCTTCAAGATCAGCGCAATGCGCGAGAGCTCTCCTGTCGACGCAATTTCCTCCAGCGCGCCTTCCGCTTCGCCCGGATTGGTCTGCACGCGCATACGCACGACGTCGAGCCCGTTTTCCATCGGCACATCCGCGCGCGTGAAGTCGGTGCGAAAGCGCGCGCCTCGCATCATCACGCGCGCCAGCCCCGCGTTGACCGTTTCGTCGAATTTCACCGCGACGCGCTTGCGCAGTGCACTCAACGCCTCTCCCGCCTCCTCGAGAGCGCTCGCCGCGCGCACGATCTCCTGCTCGAGAGCGGTGCGGTTTCCTTCTGAATCGGTCAGCGCGTCGAGCTCCGTGCCCCATTTTTCGCGGTCATACAGTATCAGCTCAATGGTGGATTTGTAGCGCCGTTCGAGGCTCGTCAGCACGTCCAGGCGCTCCTGCACGCGCTCGACATCAGCCGGCTCGAATTCGAGCCCGTCGCGCAGCGTCGTCGCATCGTGGGCTGCGTCGCGCACGAGTTGCTCCGCCTCGGCCAGCTTCGCCTCGATCGATTCGAGGCGCGTATCCACACCGGCCAGAGGCGACAGGCGCTTGCGCACGCGGGCCACCTGCGGCGCCACCGCGCTGTCGCCGTCGTAGAGCACGGAAGTCGCCTCGTCGAGCGCAGAGAACATTTTCTCCGCATTGGCCATGACGCGCGCCTGATTCTCCAGCTCTGTCTTCTCGCCAGCGCGCGGCGCGATGCGGTCGATCTCCTGGATGCGGTGCGCGAACAGCTCGCTCTTCTCACGGATGAGCGCGGTTTCGCTGTCGAAGCGTTCGAGCTCGGCGCGCGCGCGCCGCCAGCGCGCAAGTGCGAGCCCGTAGGATTCCTTCTTGTTCTCAGCGCCGGCATTCGCGTCGATGTACTCCACGTGCGATTCCGGATCGCGCAGACGGTACTGCTCGTTCTGTCCGTGCGGTTCGATCAAAGCAGAGGTGCGCGCGCGCAGCTCCCGTAAAGTGACGGGGCGATCATTGATGCTCGCGCTCGAGCGTCCCGCGCGCGAAATCCGCCGCGTCACTTCGATCTCACCCTGGGCGTTGGAAGCTTCCACAAGCGCCGCCGGCAGCGGCTTCGGCGCCACGAAGGTGGCGGAGACAAACGCTTCGTCGGCACCGGAGCGAATGGCTTCGGCGCTGCCCTTCTCGCCGAGGAGCAGATTGACGGCGCCGACGATCAGCGACTTGCCCGCGCCTGTGGAGCCGGTGATGACGTTGAGGCCGGGCTGGAAGTCGAGCGTCGCGCTCTCCACGACGGCGAGATTCTCGATGTGCAGCCGTCGCAGCATGAAAGCGCCTTACAGCTTCTCGCGCAGGCGCGAGAAGAAATCGTACGTGTCGGGAACGATGAGGCGCGTGACACGTTCGTCGCGACGGATCTCGACGTGCTCGGAGAGACCCATGTCGATCCCCTGCTGGCCGTCCACGGTGATCATCAATCCCGAGGGCGCGGCGAGGACCTGGACGGAAACCACTTCGGTGGCGTCCAGCACCATGGGACGGATGCTCATGGTGTGCGGATTGAGCGGTGTCAGCATGATGGCATCCAGCGTGGGCTCCAGCACCGGCCCGCCGGCGGAGAGCGAATACGCGGTGGAGCCTGTCGGCGTCGCCACGATGACGCCGTCGGCGGAGAGCTCGCGCAGGAGTTTTCCGCCCACTTCCACGCGCAGCGTCAGCATGCGCGAGTAGCCGGTGCTGTGAATGACAATGTCGTTGAGCGCGCTGAACGACGTTCCCGGCGTGCGTCCGGAGTGCACGCGTCCCGTGATGCGCATGCGATCCTGCACTTCGAAACTGCCGGAGAGCAGCATCTCGACAACTGCTTCGGGTGTGGCCTCGGTGAGAAAACCAAGCCGTCCGCCTTTGACACCCACGATGGGAAGATCGCGGTCCGCGTAGCGCCGCGCGAGCTTGAGGATGGTGCCATCGCCGCCGACGGCGATCAGCACCTCGCAGGAATCATCGATGCCGGGTGTGCACCCCGCCAGCAGTGAAGCGTCCGGCGCCAGGTCTTCATCGAGGGAGATTTTCACACGGCGCTCGGACAGGAGCGGCACCAGGCGATCGAGCAGCGACCGCGTGACTTCGTTCTCCATGTTCGCGGCCAGCCCCACATGGGTGACGCGGCGCGTGGGATTGCTCCGGATGGCGCCCATGGCAGGCGTTCAGCGCGCAGCGGAACGGATGGTGCGGCGGTGGGCGGTGAGAAACTCGGAGGCGGTGGCGGCGAGACTTTCGGGCGCGAGCCCGAGGTCGGCAAGAAGATCGCCGCGCTCGCCATGTTCGATGAAACGGTCGGGCAGACCCAGGTTGCGGGCCATGCTCGCGTCGAATCCATGCTCGACAAGATATTCGTTCACGCCGGACCCGAAGCCCCCGGCCACGGCATTGTCCTCCACTGTCACGATGAGCGTCCCCTGCGCCGCGATGCGATCGAGGAGCGCGGCGTCGAGCGGTTTGACGAAGCGCGCGTTCACCACGCCGGCTTCGACGCCGCTCCGCGCGAGGAGCTCGGCGGCCACGAGGCACGGATGCACCATGGCTCCGACGGCGAAGAACACGAGATCGCGCCCTTCGCGCAGCACTTCCGCCTTGCCGATGGGCAGCGACTTCAATTCCGCGTCGAGCGCGACACCCAGGCCTTCGCCGCGCGGAAAGCGCATCGCGATCGGACCCTTGTCGTAGTCGACGAGTGTCTTCGTCATGTGGCGCAGCTCATTTTCGTCTTTGGGCGACATGATGACGAAATTGGGAATGGTGCGCAGGTAGCTCAGATCGAATGAGCCGTGGTGGGTCGGGCCGTCCTCGCCGGCAATGCCGCCGCGGTCGAGAATGAAGCGCACCGGCAGATTCTGGATGGCGACATCGTGGATCACCTGGTCGTACGCGCGCTGCAGGAACGTCGAGTAGATGGTGACCATCGGAATGATGTCGCGCGTGGCGAGCCCCGCCGCGAAGGTGACACCGTGCTGCTCGGCAATGCCGACGTCGAACATGCGCTCCGGCAGCACGCGGCCGAACTCGGTCAAACCCGTGTTGTCGGGCATGGCGGCGGTGATGGCGACAACGCGCTCATTCTGCCTGGCCAGCTCGAGCACCGTCTTGCCGTACACGCTCGTGTACGAGGGATGACCTTTCTTGACGGGGGTGTCGCCCGGCACCTTGTCGTAGCGCGTCACACCGTGAGCGCAGAGCGGATCGTTCTCGGTGAATTCGTAGCCCTTCCCCTTCTGCGTGATGGCGTGGATGAGAATGGGCCCGTTCATGTCCTTCACCTGCTGCAGCGTCTCCACCAGGAACTGCACATCGTGACCGTCGATGGGACCGAAGTAACGGAAGCCCAGCTCTTCGAAGATGACGCCCGGGACGACGAGCGTCTTGACGCTTTCCTTGATCTTGCGCGCCACGCGCCGCGCCTTGCCGCCGCCGCGCGGCAGGTGTCCGAGCAGCTCCCACACATCGGCCTGGAAATGGTTGTACACCTTGCCGGACGTGATGCGCGTGAGGTAGTGACCGAGCGCGCCGACGTTCTTCGAAATGGACATCTTGTTGTCGTTCAGAACGACGATCATGTCCTTCTTCAGCATGCCGGCGTTGTTCATGGCCTCGAACGCCATGCCGCCGGTGAGCGCGCCGTCCCCCACCACCGCGACCACTTTGAAGTTCTCACCCGCGAGATCGCGCGCCACCGCCATGCCGAGCGCGGCGCTGATCGCCGTCGAGGCGTGCGCCACGCCGAACGTGTCGTACTCGCTCTCGTCGCGCTTGGGAAACCCGGAGAGTCCGTGCTGCTGGCGCAGGGTATCGAACCGGTCGCGCCGGCCGGTGATGATCTTGTGCCCGTAGGCCTGGTGTCCGACGTCCCACACGATCTGATCGCGCGGCGCGTCGAAGACGTAGTGCAGGGCGAGCGTCAACTCCACGGCACCCAGGCTGGCGCCGAGGTGTCCGCCGGTCTTGCCGACTTTGGCCAGGATCTCGTCGCGCAGCTCGCGCGCAACGGCGGGAAGCTCGTGGACAGGAAATGCCTTCAGGTCGGATGGAAACTGGATGCGATCGAGTTTGCTCATGCAGTCAATTGTCACACCAACAACCCGAGCACGACTCCGAGCACCGTGCCCGTCAGTACGTCGATGACCGAATACGACAGCGGCCTCCGCGCCGGAACCGGACCCTGCGGGCGCAGGCGCGAGAGGAGGAGATCCACCACTTCGGCCTGTCGCGACGCCGCGCGCTTGACGTTCCACAGGTCCACAGTCACCAGCGCGGCAAACGACGCACACACCGCAAACTCCAGCGACCGGACCCCGGCCATCTGCGCGACTCCCACCGACAGCGCGGAAAACGCCGCACTGTGCATGTTGGGAGCGCCGTCGGTCTCCACAAACCGACGGAAGTTTATACGCTTTTCCAGCAGCAGGAAAGAAAGGACTTTGACGGCCTGGGCCGACAATCCGGCGGTAAAACCGAGCAGAACCGGTCGCGAAATGAAGAATTCGGGCACTGGACTCCTGTGCTGGACCCGTTAGTGGGCGCGATCGGCGATGTGCCGGATGAGCATCGCCAGCGGCGCCGCGCCGCTCGCTGGCAATGCGCCGAGCGCATCCTCGACGTGGCGGTGCGCCCG
>DATEHD010000044.1:0-14921 GCA_035279765.1 Candidatus Krumholzibacteriia bacterium
CGAGCCTTCGAGCACGTACTCGACGCCCAGCTTCTTGCCGATCTCGGGGATCTCGACATTCTGTCCCTTGAATGAGAATGACGACGTGCGCGCGGCCACGCGCAGCTCTGGCACCTGGGCCAGCAGGTTGAGCAGCTCCTCCGAAATGCCGTCGGAGAAATATTCCTGCTTGGGATCGCCGCTCATGTTGACGAAGGGCAGCACGGCAATGGTTCGGGTTGCCTCTTGTGTGGTGGCCTGCTGTGAATGGGGCGCGCCGGGATGGTGATGGAGCGATGCCCAAAACGCCGCCGCGGCGGCAACCACGCCGACGAGTGCGATGACGCTCCAGCGTCGTGACGAGCGCACGTAAGCAATACTTCCCGACTCCACCGACGCGCGCACAACGCTGAGTGCGTCGCGCAAGTCGCGCGCGGATTCATACCGATCATCCGGGTCCTTCTGGAGGCACTGCGCCACGGTGCGTCCCAGCGCGTCCGGAACACCGGGCTTCACCTGGGACAGCGGGACCGGACTATCGCGCAGAATGGACGTGATCACGTCGGTGTAGGTGGCACCCGTGAATGGACGCTGACCTGCTGCCATCTCGTAAAGCAGCACGCCAAGCGAGAAGATGTCGCTGCGCGGATCCACCACGAGGCCGCGCAACTGCTCGGGCGACATATACGGCACGGTGCCCATCACCACGCCTTCGCTGGTGTGGGGCGCTATCTGCGTGGCCGCGTCCTCGGGTGACGGCGCGGTCTGGGTGAGCTTGGCGAGACCGAAGTCGAGGACCTTCACGCGGCCGTCCGTCGTCAGCCGCACGTTGGCCGGCTTCAGATCGCGGTGCACGATGCCCTTCTCGTGTGCCGCCGCGAGTGCATCAGCCACCAGAATGCCGATGTCGATGACCTGTGCGGGCGGTAAACCCTCCGGCCGCATGATCTCGTCGAGACCCTGGCCCTCGACGAGCTCCATGGTGAGGAAGTGCACCCCGGCGTCTTCCTCGACCGAGAACAACATCACGATGTTGGGATGATTGAGCCCCGCGACAATCTTGGCTTCGCGGCGGAAGCGCTCGAGACGCGCGGGATCGGTGGCGACATCGGGGGGCAGCACCTTGAGCGCCACGTCGCGCTCGAGCTTGGTGTCGTGCGCGCGATAGACCTCGCCCATGCCACCTTTGCCGAGCAGTCCGGTAATGTGGTAATGGCCGAGCGTTCGTCCGATCAAACTGGGGGCTCCGGGGGTTAGGAGTCCTGATTATGGAAGGGTGTCAGGCTGCGTGTCAACGAGAGGCGAAACGCTGACAATAAGAAGAAGGGCCGACGCGAATGCTCGCGGCGGCCCCTCACGGTCACTCGTTTTGACCGATTTTCCGAATACCGATGCTATCTAGACAGGCTCTGCGCGCTAAGTGCGGGTAGAGCCTGTCCCACGCGGGTGTGCCTCGTTGACTGTGATAGCACGCCCGCCGAGATCTTTCCCATTGAGCTGCTCGATCGCGGTACAACCGGCGGCCTCGTCCATCACGACGAAACCGAAACCCCGGGAGCGCTCGGTGGCATGGTCGGTGATGACAGCAACGTCGTGGACCGTTCCGAATGCTTCGAAAGCGGTGCGTACGTCGCCGACCGTTGACTCAAATGACAGATTTCCGACATGAATTCTCTTGTTACTCATTTTGAACCTTCTTTCGTAACCAAACCGAAAAACAAACTGGGAGCGGACCCGAGCCCGCCCCCAGCAGCGCGTACTAATCTGCGTTATACGTGAGTGGGCGAGGCGATCTTGTGGAAGGTCGAGTTGGCAACTTCGTAGTTCTCAACGTTGGGCGTTCCATCGATGACACCCGAAAGGATGTTGACCACCTTGGGGTAGTCACCCTTCATGTAGGCATCGGCGCTTTCTTCCTTGTCCCACAGGCTGATCGCGAGCACCTTGGTTCCGTCCGGGACGACAAACGTAATCTCGTCCTGGAATCCCTTCTGCTTGCGCAGCATCGGGATGACTTCCTTCTCGAGGCTCTGGGTGAAGGCCGTGATGCTGTTCGGCTTCAGTTTCATTGACACTCGGCGTGCGTACATAGGCGTACTCCTTGATATGTTGCGATGATTGGGGCGGGCCGATGAAGGACTTTGGTGGGATCAGGCGATCGGCATGCCCGCCGTACACGAAAGCTAACCTGCTTAACTTGACTTGTCAAGTATATTAACCTCTAGTATATTCTGCTTAAGCAAACAAGTTAACCGAGGAGTGCCTTGTGGACATACCCGTGCTCATCAGAAAACGGCTGGAAGAGCTGAACCTGGAACAGAGAGACCTGGCGGCGGCGGCAGAAGTGACGGAGTCATACATCTCGCAGTTGCTGAGTGGGAAGAAGCTGCCGCCCTCGCCCGAGCGGACCGACATCTACAAGAAGATGTCGAAGCTCTTGAAGCTGCCCGCCGACAGACTCGCCACGCTGGCCGACGTGCAGCGCGGAGCCAAGTTGAACCGGGGCTCGGGAAAGCCGGCACCACTCCTCATGGAGGTACGCGAGCTGGTGCTGCACAAGTGCGCGCGCGAGCAGAGGACTCAGATCCGCGAGATCTTCGAGCGACAGCCGCTGGGCGAGCTCGAGCGCCTGGTGACGCAACGCCTTCTGGACGTGGTCAAGGGAGTGGCGGCCGGGGAGCTGGAGAACGAGAACTGGCTGCGCCTGGTTGCGCGCCTGACGCGTCGCAGTTATGAGCAGGTACGCGTGATGATCCTCGAGTTCCTGGACAGCGATGTCTTCAACCTGTCGTCCGCGGACTGTGTATCGTTTCTCGACCCGCTGATTGAATCATGGTCGATCGACCTCGCGACTTTCGGCATGGACATCGTTCTCAATCGACGTCTGGCGCCCGAGCACACGCGCAGATATGAGTTCGTCGAAAAAGAACCCGCCCGCGGCTCCGAACCGGAACCGGGACTGAGAGAGTTCCTCAATAACGCGTCCCTCAGTCACGGCGCCACCCACGAGGAGCTCGAGTTCCTGAAGAAACTTCGGTTCAAGGGGAAGCGGCCCACGGCCCTCTATTACTATCGTGAGCTGCAAAACCTCCGCGACCCGCTCCATTTCGTCCAGAATTAACGGGTGGGCCCGGGGCCCGTCACGACGCCCTCTCCCCCGTCCGCCGCGGTGCTATACTCCCCCCATGAACAATCCCCTCCAACATATCCCGCTTTCCGAGGCGGAGTTTGATCGGCTCGAAGAGATCCTCGGGCAAGACGAGGAGCGCGGCCTGCCCGTCGAAGGCGTCGACGGCTTTTTCGCGGCACTCGCGTGTTCGCCCATTCGGACCAAACCCAATGAATGGCTCCCCGTCGTGTGGGGCGGTGCACCTCCGCGGTGGAGAACCGCCGGCGAAGAGCAGGAAGCAATCGGGCTCCTGATGCGCATGTGGAACCAGGTCACGCAGAACGTCAAGGATGGCTCGTTCGCACCGCTGATGTCTGCGGGCACCGACGAAGATGGCAATGAAGTGATGCTCCCGCACATCTGGTGCATGGGTTTCCTGGAAGGCATGCGCGTCCACCAGAACCTCTGGTTCGATGAATCCAACGACGAGCTGCAGGACCTGGTGCTCCCCATCGGAATGGTGGCGATGGACGCCGCCGTGATGCTGGGCGACACTCCCGAGAGCGAGGATCGACTGTCACAGGAAAAGATCGATCAATTCACGGACATGCTGCCCGACGCCGTGCTGGCGCTGCACGAATACTGGCAGGCCCATCCGGTGGCGGAAACGCCGCGCACCGCCGCCGCGATCGTGACCGCCAATGCCCTGTGCCCGTGCGGCAGCGGCAAGTCGTTCAAGAACTGTCACGGTGCGTCACTGCAGTAATCCGATCATCATGACGGACAACGATCAGACTCCCACCCTGGATGAGTTCATCGCCGCGTGCGATGCGGCGTTTTCGTTCCTCGTCCGCGAGTTCGGCTTCGAACGCCTGTCATCGCCGATGCAGCACAACCGCTACAGCGTTCGCTTCAGGAAGAAAGAGCTGGGGGTGGATGTCTACGGCGAGAGCTACGGCAATTCGGCCGACTGCCAGCTGGTGCGCGGTGAGGACCGGCTGTACCTCGGACTGCTCCTCCCGCCCTCCGCGCAAACTCCGCGTCCCGAAGGACAACTGGCACAGGTAGCGGCCATCGCGCAGGAGCTGCAGCAGCATGCAGCGGATTTTCTGGCCGGTGATTCCAAGCGTTTTGAGACGTGGCTCTCCGAGTGGCGAAAGCGTTTCCCTAAGCTGCCGTAGCCGCCTCCGCTCGCGGCTTCAAAATCGCGAACGTCACCATGCCGCCGCCGATGTCGATCAGCGCGTGCAGCACCATGGCCGGAATGAGCGAGTGCGTGGCTGCCACCACGAGCGTCAAGAAGGCGCCCACGATGGTGGTCTTGATGATGCCGCTCTTCCCCTGGTATCCATGCAGAATCCCGAATGGGATGAGCGCCAGCGCAGCGGCGCCCCACCACGTAACGAGCGGTGCGAGCACGTGAATCAGGTAGCCGCGGAATATCAATTCTTCGCAGAAGCCCGCCGTCATCGACATCAATAGAAACCAACGCAGCTCGTTGTCATTGCGCGGGAGAATCGCCTCCATCGACTTGATGCTCTCGCTGTTGCGCGCGGCGCGTCGCGCTTTCTCGCTCTTCGTGATGGTGACAATCTGGTACGCGTTCAGCGCAATGAGGGCCAGCGCGAGCACAGCGCTTCCCCACAACCGCCAGCCCATCACCGGCCGCATGCCGATGGCTTCCCACCGGCGGCCTGCGTGCAACCAGATGAACGCGGCGATGGCCGCGAGCAACCACAGCTTGATGATCGTGATTCTGAATTCGCGGAGACGTGCACTCGAGGGAACGTGCTCGGACCAGCGCTGAAAACGCGGCCAGTCGATCCACTTTTCGTAAACGGGCCACGCCACCATGAGGAAGAAACAGAAGCCGATGTCGAGTGGCGACATGCGATCAATCTACTGTCGCGGTTGCGCGAAGTCCAGACGCTGCCGTCAATTGGCCGGTTTCACGCGATCTTTACCGGAGCACCCGGGGCGCTGCTCTATAATGGAGGCCGTGGAGGTGTAACCATGAAAAAGATCGCCACCCTGATCGATCGCGAGCTGAAGTGGTCACAGCCGAGCATGCGCAAGCAGGAGTACGCGCTGCACGCCGGCGAAGAGCTCGCCGCCACGCTTGTCTTCCCGAACAGTTTTCGCAGCAACGCCACCGGAGAGAGCGAGGACGGCAGCTGGGATTTCACTCGTGAAGGGCCGTTTCATACGCGCATCGTGGTGCGTCGCAGCGGCTCACCCGAAGAAATCGCTGTGTTCAAGAAATCGGCGTGGAAAGCGTGCGGCACGCTGGAGCTCCCGGATGGAAGGACATATCGCTCGGCTTCCAACTTCTGGGCCAGCCGGTACGGCTTCACGGATAGTGACGCACAGCCACTCGTCGATCTCAAGAATTGCGGCGTGCTGCATCGCGCCGCCAATCTCACCATCGCCCCCCGCGCCGCCGACATCCCGGAGCTCCCGATGATGGTGATGCTCGCCTGGTATCTCGACGTAATGATGCAGAACGACACGGTGGCGGTGACCACCGCGGTTGCATCCAGCGGTTAGTGCCCGCCCAGACTCTTAGTGGATCGCGATGAACCAGAGGTAGACGGTGAAGTCGTCCTTGGGATTGTCGAGCGGCCATGCGAAATCGAGGCGCAGGTTGGCCGCATCCTGGACGGGCCACAGGTAGCGCTGCAGTCCGAATCCCACCGAGGTAATCCAGTCGTTGGAATCGCCGTCGCCGATACGCGCCGCGTCTCCCCACGGAATGAACTGAACGCCCGCGTCCTTGATGAGCGGGATGTGCGTCGATGCGAACACATCGTACGGGAAGAAATACTCGAGCCGCGCCGCGAACGAATGCTCACCGACGTGGAAGCGCGGCGCATAGCCACGAACCGTGCTCAACCCGCCGATATCGGCGAGCTGCTGAAACGGCGGCGAATCCCCTGTCGTCACACCTTTGACAGTTGCCTCGAACTCCTGTCTTCCCAGAATAAAGCCGCGCGCCTGCAGCATGACGTCTGTGCGCGCGTAGCGGAAATCGCCTCCGAGTGAGCCACCGGCGAGGCGCTGCGTGAGCTGCGCATTGAGCCAGCGTCGCCCGCCCAGCTCGAATCCCGCCACCGCCGCGTGCTCGTCGCCTTCGTCGATGGCGGGGTTGGGTTTGTCGAGGTCGCCGAAGACGGAGAAATCAGCGTCCTGCCCGATGCTGCGCTCACGCAAGCCTTCGTAGCCGAGGTCAAAATGCACGTCGTCCCACGGCGTGAGCTCGAGGCCGGCTCCGCCGCCGGTGCGGTGCAGGTAGTTCTGATCGTCCGCACCGCCGAAGAACGCGCGCAGCGAATTCATCGCGATGCGATTGGATCCGAACGGATCGACGTAATCACGAAATGTCGCAAAGGCCGAGAGCTTGTGGTTGGTACCCGGGAGCTCGGTCTTGAATTTCGCGCGCCAGCGGAATTTCTCCGATGCGGTGGCGTAGCCGCCGAACGCGTCGAGCTGCGCACGTTTGTCCGCGCGACCAAATGAACCGCCACCGCCAAACAGGAATCCCTCGACACGGTTGTAGTCCCAGTCGGTGACGTGCGGATCGAAGTCGAGCCGCCATGCATCGCCATATAAGGGAGGACCGCCCTTGAGGCCGGCCACGCCCAGCTTGTCGTGCAGCGCGGCGGTGGAGTCAATGAAGGCGTGGTTGGTAATGTCGACTTCGGGCGAGTAAGCGGCGTCGTCCTCCTGCTGCAACTTGGCGAGCAGCGCGGGACCGCCGGCGACGACCGTACGCGATGAGTCGCGCGACGCACGCACGCCGAGCGAATCGACAATGGCGCGTGTCGTATCAAGAAAGACGTAATAGGAATCGGCAGCCGCAGGTGGCGCGGGGACGCCGACTGCCGTCGGTGATTTCGGAGATGAGAGCGGCGCAGGTGACTTCGGCACCGGTGCAGCCGCCTTCGGCGCCTGTATGCTCGCCATCACCGCCGCCGGCGCCTTCCCACCGAACAACTTCTCGTCGTAACCCTGGTCGAAGCGAAAATCTTCCCAGATCTGCTTGAAGGATATCGAGCCCGGCATGAACGGCATCATGTTGCGGCGCAGATCGATCTCCCCCGCAATCTGCTTGGGAACCCACTCGCCACCCGGGAGCTCCTGCCACTGCACCGAAATGCGGCGCACACCCTTGATCAGCATGGGAAACGGATTCGTCGTGAAGTCGTAGAGCTCGTGCACCACGCGGAAGCCGTTTCCATCCACCCAGATTTCACCGCTCGGCATTTCGCTGAAATCACTCTTGGGTTTGAAGCCGCAGTGGAACACGACGCGATCTTTCTCCAGCGTGCGATCGAGCAGCGTGAAGTTGAATTCTTCGTCGTGTTCGAGGTAGACGGGAACGCGCGTGAAGCGGCTCATGTCTTCTTCGCTGATGCGGTAATTGTCGGTATCCGGCTTCCCTTCCTTGTCGAACACCCAGGCGTCGTCCTTCTTCTTGAACTTTTCATTCTTGGACGCCAGCAACACCTGGCGCGTGTACCCGGTAGAGTCGCCGTAGAGGCGATACACTTCCGTCTGCACTTCCTTCTTGTTGGGCCACACCACGGCCACGTGCGCGCTCACGCGGTAGGTCGCGTTGGCGTGTCCCGCCAGCTTCGAACGCTCGCCCTTCATGGCGCGCGCGACCAGCTCGCGCACCGTAAATTCCTTCCCCTTGATGACGATGGGCTTGAGCGTCGGCATCATCGAGTGCGGCTGCCACCGCGCCGTGGTATCGGCGGGAGCTCCGGCCGCATGGGCGGTGAGCGGCGCCATGCAGAGCGTCACAGCGAGAGCGATGAGGGTCTTCCGTGTCATGAGGATGAATCTAATACGAATGAATAGGACAGAGGTTACCATTGGCAGATGGTTATACTTTTGGTTATACTAGGCAAATGAAAACAGCTATCTCGATCCCGGACGACCTGTTCCAGGCGGCGGAGAGAACGGCCCGGAAGCTGAAAATATCCCGAAGCGAGCTTTATCAGCGCGCCATCACTCACTTCCTTCAGCAGCATGGCAGCGACATCGTTCGCGAGTCGCTCGATCGCGTGTATTCGAAAAAGAGTAACCGAGGGCTGGATCCCATGATCCGCGCAATATCAGAGCAAATGATCATGGATGAAGACTGGTGATTGCGCTCACCGTTCGACGCGGGGAGCTGTGGTGGTCGACGCTGCCACCGCCGCGAGGGTCTGGGCCTGGATTTCGAAGGCCTTTCTTGGTTGTCCAAAGCGATCCCTTCAACCAGAGCGAAATCGACACCGTGGTGGTGGCAAGTGTCACATCTAATTTGGACCGCGCGCAAGCGATCGGAAATGTTCTGATCGAAGCAAGAGACAGCGGCTTGCCCAGGGACTCAGTGATCAACGTTTCCCAGCTCACTATGGTTGACCGTCGAATGTTGTCCGTTCACATCTCTTCCCTTCCAGACGAGCTGATGGACCGCGTCGACGCGGGGCTTCGTCTCGTCCTCGCTCTCTAAATTTCACACGACACGCGCCACAGCGGGCAACAGCCGGAAACAACGCTCCCTTCCCGGGCACAGGCACAAGTATTGCGGGAGGCGGGGCATGAATACAACCATCTCGATTCCCGACGGGCACTTGGAGGCTGCGGACAAGCTCGCCAAGGAGCTTAGTATCTCCCGCAACGAGTTGTTTCGTAAAGCCATCGAGCTGTTTCTCATTTACGGCAATCCCGAAGCCGAAACCGTCGGGGCGAGCAGTAATCGACGCAAAGAACCCAAATGGTAGCTCTGACATGAACATCAACGTCACCATCCCCGATCATCTCGTCGCCACCGGCGACAAACTCGCGAAGCGCATGGGCCTGTCCCGTAACGAGCTCTTCCGCCTCGCCCTCACCCAGCTCCTCGAGGAGCTCTACGCGGAAGCCGAGCCCGTCGGCGCGTCCGTCACGGACGACGACGAAGACTGGTAGGTTTTCCACCGCTGGAAGAGCGGTGAATTCATACTTCTTCCCTCGGCCTCCTCGGTCTGTTCACAATATTGCCGCCCCTTCTCCGACTACAGAGAAGTGACGCGGCATGGCAGAACCCGAACCGAACATGTCGGACGTTGTCGACCGGGAGCGGTCCCGGCTGCGGAGCTTCATCCGCCGCCGTGTGCCCGATCCGGCCGACGCCGAAGACATCCTCCAGGACGTGTTCTCCCGGCTGATTGAAGCCAACGAAATGTTGGTGCCGATCGAGCACGTGACGGGCTGGCTCTACCGCGTCGCACGCAATCGCATTGCCGACCTGTTTCGAGCGCGGCGCCCCGAGCGCTTCAGCGAAATCGCCGCCGGCGATGACGAGCTCGCGTTTGAAGAGCTCCTCCCGTCCCCCGACGATGGGCCCGATGCCGTGCTCGAACGGCAGTTGCTGCTCGAAGCGCTCGAAGTTGCGATCAACGAGCTTCCGCGCGAACAGCGCGACGTATTCGTCGCGCACGAGCTGGAAGGAAAAAGCTTCAAACAGATTTCCGACGTGACCGGCGTCAGCGTGAACACGCTGCTGTCGCGCAAGCATTACGCGGTGCTTCGATTGAGAGAGGCGTTACAAAGCGTCCACGACGAGTGGGCGGAATGAACGAGGAGATGACCATGATACAGAGAAGGTTCATGCCGTTGATGATGCTGGGCGGATTGGCGTTCGGCATCCTGGGCGGCTTCATCATCAAGTGGCTGTGGAACTGGCTCACACCGGCGCTGTGGGGTTGGCCCACCATCACGTACTGGCAGGCGTGGGGGCTGCTCATTCTGTGCCGCGTCCTCTTCGGGCGACTGGGCATGGCCGGCCACGGTGGCGGCCGTCGCTGGATGTCTCCGCGCGAGCGCTACCAGCACATGACGCCGGAGGAGAAAGCGCGCTTCAAGCAGAAGATCATGGATCGCTGGGGCATATCCGACGAGACGGCGAAGAATGAATCCTGATCAGGACCGTTACGGCCCCAATATTATGTTAACTGTCACCGGTGACAGTGATGGGTCGGCGCTGGACTAGCGCCGTTCCTCCAGTAAACGCTCGTACACGGCAAGGTCGTGCGCTGAGAAACAGCAGAAAGTGACGTCGATGGGCGCTCGTGATAGAGCGAGCACGTCGCGAACCGTGTCGATCGCAATGCGCGCTGCGCTCTCGAACGGATATCCGTACGCCCCGGTGCTGATGGCAGGAAACGCGATCGACGCGAGCTTCTTCTCCAGTGCGAGTGCGAGGCTGGAGCGATAACACGACGCGAGCAGCTCCGGCTCGCCGTGCGTGCCTCCCCGCCACACGGGCCCCACGGTATGGATCACAAACCGCGCGGGGAGGCGATACCCCTTCGTGATCTTCGCCTGGCCCACGTCACAACCGTGAAGTTGCTCACACTCCTCGAGCAATTCCGGCCCGGCCGATCGATGAATGGCGCCGTCCACACCACCGCCTCCCAGCAGCGACGTATTGGCAGCATTCACGATAGCGTCGACGTCCAGCGTCACGATATTTCCCTGCAGCGCTCTCAGCATTTTGGGGATCTCCGGGAACTGTTGCCGTGTCTTTGGGGTTCGCTCTATTGCCTTCAGGACCCTCACCCTCAGGCATCAAAGCCAACCCGCAGGTTGTGTGGATCGCGTCACATGAGCCTCAGAACCGCCGTCATCATCGTGGGCGCATTGCTGCTCGTCCTCTTCGGCGTGCTCTCCTTCTCGCTCGACAAGACCACCGGCCTGCTCGATTTCGAGGCGCGCGAGCTCAGCAAAGCCCACGAGAGCGTGCGGGTGGCGCAAGAGCTCAAGATTCGCCTGCTGGTTCACAATCGTAGCTCGTTCCTGAACCAGCTGGGCGAAGAAACCTACCGCGGCGAGAGCAGCCGGGTGGAACGCTCCGAAATCGACGAGTACCTGGCGTCGGCTCGACAGTACCTGAATGATGCCGACGAGGCGGCGCTGCTCGCCGAGGTCACGCAGGAGATCAATCTGTATCTCCAGCGGCGCGACAGTCTCGAGAGCGGTCACCAGTCGGCGACGGAAAAATACCTCGTGGTGAGTCACGACCTCGACCGCGCGTTTGCATCCATCGATCGTTTCATCGCACTCAATCGTTCCCAGGCCAACGCGTTCGCCGCCGAGATCGGGCGACAGAATATCGACGCGACGCTGCTCGCCAAGACGTCATTTGTCGCCGGCGGTCTGCTCCTCGCCGGAATTATCGCGGCGGCGTTCTGGTTCCTGGCGGGGCCTTTGATCGGCATCGGGACCGTGATTGGTTCTTACAGCGGGGGCAACACCGCGGCGCGCATTCACGCCACGGGCCTGCGCGAGATCCGGAGCATCGGCTCCATGTTCAATTCCATGGCGGACAGCCTCGAACAACGCCGCCAGGATCAGCTGCGCTTCATCGCTTCCATCGCGCACGACCTGCGCAATCCATTGCACTCGATCCTCATCACCGCGGATCTCTTGAACCGCAAGGCGCGCGGCGAGGACCGCGAGCCGACGCGCATCATTCTCCGCCAGATGCAGAATCTCGACAGGCTCGTGGGTGATCTCCTGGACACGACGCGCATCGAAGCCGGGCAGCTCATTCTGCACGTGGCCGTCCACGACCTGCGCTCGCTCATCCTGGATGCGGTGGAGCTGTACCGCACGAGTGCCACCATTCACGCCTTCGTCGTGAATCTGCCGGATGGGCCGCTCGTGTGCCGCTGCGACAGCGTGCGCATGGCGCAGGTGATGAACAACCTGCTCTCCAATGCGGTCAAGTATTCGCCCAACGGCGGCACTGTTCGCGTGGCGGCGTATCACGACGGTGACGAGATCGAGATGTCGGTGAGCGACGAAGGCATCGGCATCGAGCCCGGTGATATCGAGAGCATTTTCACGCCGTTCAAGCGCACGGTGGCCACCCGTAGCACCATTCCCGGCGTCGGGCTGGGGCTCTCGACAAGCCGCCGCATCATCCGGGCCCACCAGGGGGAGCTCAGCGTGTGGAGCAATCCGGGGCGGGGTTCGACTTTCACCATCCGCATGCGCGCCGCCGTCCCGCAGGACGCTGTGTTCACCCCTTGAAATCATCCGTGTAGTTGTCCGATAATCGCTCCCGGGCGATCTATCCGCGCCCAACCTCTTCGGTTCTCCTCCAGCGGGGATCTTCGCGAGGCAAAGGGGGGCATACTCCCGGATAAAACATCGTCGACTTTGGTCGCCGACGTGCGCGCCGCTGGAGGGTGCCTGCGCCGGCGTTTCCAGAGGAGACGGCAATGACAAAGCAGAAAGACCTCAAGCGCCTCGTGCGCTCCCGCATGCAGAAGACGGGCGAGAGCTACACCACCGCCCGCAAGCAGCTCACCAAGAAGAAGACCGCGAAGGCCGCGTCCAAGACCGCGTCGAAGTCTACTGCGAAATCCAAGAGCGCGCTCAAGAGCGATTTCGCCAGGCTCGGCGGCATGAGCGACGAGATCGTCGCGGAGAAGACCGGGCGTACGTGGCAGGAATGGGTCGAGCTCCTCGACCGCGCCAGGGCAACCACAATGACGCACACCGCGATCGCCACCCTCCTGCACGAGAAACACGATGTGCCGGGCTGGTGGTGCCAGATGGTGGCCGTCGGCTACGAGCGCATCCGCGGATTGCGTGCGCGCGGGCAGCGTCGGGACGGCAAATGGGAAGCGTCCAAGAGCAAGACCTTCGCGGTGCCGGTCGCGGAGTTGTTCGAGGCGTGGAACGTGGCGAAGACGCGCGCGAAGTGGCTTCCCGGAAAAGTCACGGTGCGACGCGCAACCCCGCACAAGTCGATGCGCCTCACGATGCCCGATGGCAGCAACGTGGAGTTGTACTTCCTGACCAAGGGCGGGAAGTCCGTCGTCGGCGTGCAGCACACCAAGCTGGCATCCAAGGCTGACGCCGACGAGCGCAAGAAGTTCTGGGCGGAAAGACTTGCGGCCCTGAACGAGCTGCTGGCAGACTAGCGCATCGACGTCAGTGAAAAAGCGCGGAGCCCGGCGACCATGGTCGCCGGGCTCTTTTTTTCGTCCGTGTAAGCGTTCGCGTGACCGGGGGCAGTTCACACCGTTTCGCTGAACACCAGCTCTTCTGCTTCGGACACGATGCGCACCTTGGCATGCGCCGAGTGCTGGAGTTTGGCGCGCGAGCCCGCGAGGCGGCGCAGATCGATGGCGGTGCGCAGGTCCTGCACGTCGGCCGGGGACATGCGTTTCAGGTACACACTCTGCGCGTCGCGCATCTCGGCAATGGCGGAGAGAAACCGCTTGCGGTCGCGGCGGCCGGCCAGGTCCATGCGCTCGTCGCTCGTCCAGGCGAACACGTAGTGCCCTTCCGATCCGCCCAACCGCCACGGAAATTCCGCGTCTATTTCGAGGATGAGGCCGTGTCCGGTGGTATCTATCAGCGGCGCGTGGCGCATCAGATACTGGAAGAGGCTCGCTTCTGCATCCATGGCAGCGGCAGAAATAATGTCCTCGGTGAGCCCGCGAAACAGCTGCACCTGCGGCAGCGTCGAGAGCTCGCGCAGCATGCGCATGCGGAAATCGTGCTGGATGAGCGCGCGCGGAACGACGCACAGGCAGTAGTCCGAATCGAACGTGCTCATGTGGCCGAACGCACCCTTGCGGATGGCCAGCGCACAGGAGCGAACCACGGCGGGAAGCTCGTCCGCGCGTTTCTTCATGGTGTCGGCAAATGTCCCGCGCGGGCGGAACGCGTTGCGCGCGTCCTCATACAGCCTTCGGCGCGCACGTGTCTCCCCGAGGAACCAGCGCTGGCTTGTATTTCGCAACGCTTCGCGCAGCGCGTGTCTTCCGTTCGTGGAGAGCCAGGCGTTGAATGCCGTTGATGTCACAGGATGCCGCGTGACTTTGAACTCGCCGCGTTTCCATCCGAGGGTTCCCAATCCGTCCTCCTTCCCGGGCATGATGCGACGTCATGAGGCGCACTCCGTCGCGTGATGATGCCCGGCAATGACTCAAGAAGGAGGAGAGGCTGCAAGGTGTACGCCACGTGTACGCGGCGCGATGGCGGTGGCCCTCATGAATCGTGGCGACGGGTGTCCGAAGACACCCATCGCCACGGAGGGAGTCCGCTGGTTGGAGCGGACGCCGACGGCGAGGGCCGTTTTTGGTGATCACCCGTTGCGAGCTTCTACACTCGCCCGGCGAACGGCCGATGAACTCGATGCCCGAGACCGGCTTGCGCCGGTATCGAACACGGTCCATATATGGCCGCCGCCGGATGCCCGCGAAAAAACCGCGGAGGGAACTTCACCGGAACGTATCGGGTCGGTCTTTCGTGAATTCCATATGAAGACCGCCTCAGGGGCAACCCGAAAGGCGGCGGGGAAGGAGCACTAGCGGGGCGCGCGCCGGAAACGGACGAGATACAGAATTATCGCAATGGCGATGCTGCACAGGCCGATCCACGCCGCGCTGCGCGTGGCTTCCATGACGAACGCGGCCGCTATGATGGCGAGCTGCAACGCGACAAACAGAATGGGCACGACGGGATAGAGCGGCACACGCACGGGCCGGTCGGCGTCGGGAAGGCGCCGGCGCAGCACGATCACGGCCGCGCCAGTGAGCGCGAAGAACACGGCGTCGACGATGACAACGCCGGTGAGCAGGCGATCGATCGCGTTCTTCCCCGCCAGGACGACCAGTGCGGCCGCGATGCCGCCCACCAGAAGCAGCGCCGCCGTGGGCGTCGCGTAGCGCGGGTGCGGTTTTCCAAACAGCGCGAAGAAACGCCCGTCGCGCGCCATGCCGTAGAGCAGGCGCGGGCCGGAGAGGATCTGCACATTGAGCACACCGAATGCGGACAA